>DATCLV010000528.1:0-16938 GCA_036563745.1 Acidimicrobiales bacterium
GGCCCGACGGCTACCTGCTGCCCTCCCACCTGTTCGAGTGGCGCATCGACACGTCGGGGCCGGAGCTCACCGTGAAGGAGACCCAGGTCAGCGACGTCTACCAGGACATGCCGGCGATCGACCGGCGCCGCCTGGGCCGCCCGGTCCGCCACGGCTGGTGCACCACCGTCGACGGCGACGGGCCGTGGGGCTTCGAGTTCGCCGGCATCAACCACCTCGACCTGGAGACCGGGAAGGACGACCGCTGGGAGCCGGGCGAGATGGAGCGCGCGGGTGAGCCGTTCTACGTGCCGGCGAGCGCCGACGCCGCCGAGGGCGAGGGCTGGGTGCTGACCTGGCTGTACGACCGCACCGTCGACAGGTCGTCGCTGGGCGTGCTCGACGCCACCGACGTCGCGGCCGGGCCCGTCGCCCGGATCAAGCTGCCGGTCCGGGTGCCCTACGGCTTCCACGGCCTCTGGCTGCCGGACGCCTGACGCCGTCCGGCCGTCCGACGTCCGCCGTCGGCCCGGGCGATGGCCGCCACCCCGGCCATCGCCCCCTACGGTCGGGGCGATGGAGCCCGAGTCCACCATCACCTGCATCGACTGCGGGGAGCTTGCCCACCTGCTGACCCACCCGCCCGAGGACGGCCGGTGGCAACCGGGCGAGGTGGTCGTGTACCGGTGCTCCGGCTGCGGCGACCGCTGGGACCTGGTGCTGCCCGACGAGGACGACCTGGACCCGCACGACGGGCACCGGTGAGCGGCCGCGGCCGCCCCGCGACCGTCTCCCTCCTCCCCTAGGGCTCAGCCCTTCAGCAGGAAGTCGGCGTCCTCGTCGTCGAGGAACAGGCGCAGCTCCTCGAACAGCTCGGCGTGGGCCCGCAGGCCGCCCTCGCCGTCGACGATCTCGAAGGCCACCTCGCGGGCCTTCGTCACCCACTCCTTGTCGCGGCGCAGCGATGCCAGCTTCAGGTCGTTCCGACCCTTCTGGCGCTCCCCCATGATCGTGCCCTCGCCCCGCAGGTCGAGGTCGACCTCGGCCAGCTCGAACCCGTCGGCCGAGCGCACCAGCGCCCCCAGCCGCGCCTCGGCCTCGGGGGTGTCGGAGGCGCTGACCAGGTAGCACCACGACCGGTCGCTGCCCCGGCCCACCCGGCCCCGCAGCTGGTGGAGCTGGGCGATGCCGAAGCGGTCGGCGTCGAGGATCACCATGACGGTGGCGTTGGGGACGTCGACGCCCACCTCGATCACGGTCGTGGCCACCAGCACGTCGAGGTCGCCGCGGCGGAACCGCTGCATGGTGGCGTCCTTCTCCGCCGACGACAGCCGGCCGTGCAGCAGGCCCAGCCGCAGGCCCTTCAGCTCGCCCGCCTCCAGGCGGGCGTAGGTGTCCTCGGCCGAGCGGGCCTCCAGCTTCTCGGACTCCTCGATGAGCGGGCAGACCACGTAGGCCTGGCGGCCTGCGTCGACCTCGCGGCGCACGGCGTCCCACACCTCGGCCTCGTCGGCCTCGGTCCGGGCCCACGACGTGGTGATCGGCTGGCGGCCGGCGGGCCGCGACGTGATGACGGTGACGTCGAGGTCGCCGTAGACGGTCATCGCCGCCGTCCGCGGGATCGGGGTGGCGGTCATGACCAGCACGTCGGGCACGGCCTCGCCGCCGGCCTTGTCGCGCAGCGCCGCCCGCTGCTCGACGCCGAAGCGGTGCTGCTCGTCGATCACCACCACGCCCAGCGACTTGAACTCGACCGCCTCCTGGATGAGCGCGTGGGTGCCGATGACGATGTCGACCTCGCCGCCGGCCAGGTCGGCCAGGATGCGGCGGCGGTCGCCGGCGGCGACCCGGTTGGTGAGCAGCTCGACCCGGAGCGGCCGGGCGCCGAACAGGGTGGCGCCGTCGTCGCCCACGGTCATCCCCTCGACGAGGGCCCGGATGCCGGCTGCGTGCTGCTCGGCCAGCACCTCGGTGGGCGCCATGAACGCGCCCTGGTGGCCGCCCTCCACGGCGACGAGCAGCGCGGCCACGCCCACCACGGTCTTGCCGCTGCCCACGTCGCCCTGGAGCAGCCGGTGCATCGGGTAGGGCTTGGCCAGGTCGGCGGCGATCTCGTCGACCGCCCGGCGCTGGTCGGGGGTCCGCTCGAAGGGCAGCCGCGCCCAGAACTGCGCCACGAGCTCGCCCGGCGGGGCGTGGGCGATGCCAGGGGTGGTCCGCTCCAGGTGCCGCTTCCGCTCGACCAGCGCCAGCTGCACCCGCAGGAGCTCGTCGAGCACGAGCCGCTTCCGCGCCTCCCTGTGCTCCTCGGCCGACTCGGGCAGGTGGATGCCCTGGAAGGCCGCGGTGCGGTCGACGAGGTCGAAGCGGTCGAGCACCCACTCGGGCACCGGGTCGAGGAAGTCGCCGGCCCGCTGCAGGGCCTCCTCGATCCAGCGGGCCAGGTCCCAGGTGTAGATGCGGGCCTTGTCGGACTGGGCGTAGACGGGGACGATCCGGCCCGTGCGGTCGCCGACCAGGTCCACCACCGGGTTCGTCATCTGCTTGCGGCCCTGGTAGGTGTCGACCTTGCCGAAGAAGATGGCGTCGGTGCCGGGCCGCAGCTGCCTGGTCCGCCACGGCTGGTTGAAGAACGTGACGCGCAGGCGCCCGGTCTCGTCCGCGATGTCGGCGGTGACCAGCACCTTCGGCGGCCGGCCCCGGGTCCGCCGGCTGTCGATCCGCTGCACCTCGGCCAGCACCATGGCGGTCTCGCCGACCTTCAGGTCGCGGACCTTCGCCTGGTGGGTCCGGTCGATGTAGCGGCGCGGGTAGTGGGTGAGCAGGTCGAGGACGCTGCGGATCTCGAACTGCTCGGCGAGGGCCTTCTCCTTGTCGGGGCCGATGCCCCGCAGCTCGGTGACCGGCAGCTTGTCGAGTTGGGCGAGGCGCCGCGCCATCGTCGCCCGTCTACTCGACGCCGAACAGGTAGGGGTACAGGGGCTGGCCGCCGTGGTGGACCTCGCAGCTCACGCTGGCGCGGTGCTCGGCGAGCCACTCGGTGATCCGGCGGGTGTCGGCGGCCGTCGACCCCTCGCCCTCGATGATCGTGACGATCTCGTGCCCGTCGGCCACCAGGACCTCCAGCAGGCCCACCGCGGCCTCGGCGACGGTGGCGGCCACCACCTTGATGCCGTCGCGGGCGATGCCGAGGAAGTCGCCCTTGGCGATCGGGCCGACCTCCGACGTGGAGTCGCGGACCGCCTGGGTGACCTCGCCGGCCACGACGGCCGAGGCCAGCTCGGCCATCTCCTTGGCGTTGTCCTCGACCGGCGCCTCGGGGTCGTAGCCCATCAGCGCCGCGAAGCCCTCGGCCACGCCCCGGGTGGGGATCACCCGCACGACCTTGTCGGTGAGCGCGTCGACCTGCTCGGCCACCGGGATGATGTTCTTGTTGTTGGGCAGGATCACGACCTGGTCGGCGTTCACGCCCTCGACCATGTCGAGCAGCTCGGCGGTCGACGGGTTCATCGACTGGCCGCCGGCCACGATGCCCTGGGCGCCGAGGCTGTGGAAGATCCGCTTGACCCCCTGCCCGGCGGCGACGGCGACCACCGCCGTCGTGACCCGGTCGCGCACCACCGGCACGTCGTCGGTGGACTCGGCGCCGGCTTCGCGGACCCAGCGCTCCTCCTCGACCTGCTCCATGAGGTCGGTGACCCGGATGTTCCGCGGGCGGCCGGCGTCGAGGGCCGCCTCGATGGCGGCGCCGATGTCGTCGGTGTGGATGTGGCAGTTCCAGAGGCCGTCGCCGCCCACGACCACGATCGAGTCGCCGATGCCGGCCCACACGTCCTTGAACGCGGGGATGGTGTCGTCGGGGGCCTCGAGGAAGTACATGACCTCGTAGCGGAGGTCGCCGACGCCCTCGTGGGCGGCGTGGTCGTCGGCGGTGTGCTCGACCAGGGCGGCGTCGGAGCGGACCGTGCCCTCCCCCACCGCCGGTGCGGGGATCTCGCGCCCGTCGACCACGTTGAGCAGGGCGTCGAGCAGGAGCACGAACCCGGTGCCGCCGGCGTCGACCACTCCGGCCTCCTTCAGCACGGGCAGCAGCTCGGGCGTGCCCTCCAGCGCGGCCTGGGCGGCGGCGCGGGTGGCGGCGGCCAGGTCGACCAGGCTGACCGTGGCATCCGCGGCCAGCGTGGCCTCGGCCGACTCGGCGGCGGCGCGCACCACGGTGAGGATCGTGCCCTCCACCGGCCGCATCACGGCCTGGTAGGCGGCGTCGGAGGCCGACCGCAGCGCCCGGGCCATGGTCGGGGCGTCGAGGCCACCGGCCTGGGCGACCACGTCGGCCATGCCCCGCAGGATCTGGGACAGGATCACCCCGGAGTTGCCGCGGGCGCCCATCAGCGAGCCCTTGCTGATCGCCTTGCACACCTGGCCCAGGTCGTCCGGGTCGTCGACCCCGGCGATCTCGTCGGCCACCGAGCCCAGCGTGAGCGACATGTTCGTGCCGGTGTCGCCGTCGGGTACCGGGTACACGTTCAGGCGGTTGATCGGCTCGCGGTGGGCGGCCAGGGCGACGCGGTAGGCCTCGATCACACCGCGCACCTCGGCCGCACCCAGGTGGTCGAGGGTGCTCACGCTGGTGATCGTAGGTGACGAGGACCCGAACGCTCGTTGACGTGCCACACCCCTGTCCTTCCCCCTCCGGTGTTGTTCACGCCTGGCGCAGCTCTGTACAGTTGCTCGGTCCTGTTCGCACCGAGCACGAGGTAACACGCATGGCAGCCGTCTGCCAGGTCTGCGGCAAGCACCCCTCCTGGGGCATGTCGGTCAGCCACTCGCACCGCCGCACCAAGCGCCGTTGGAACCCGAACATCCAGCGCGTGCGCGCCCTCGTGAACGGCGCCCCCAAGCGCCTCCACGTCTGCACCGGCTGCATCAAGGCCGGCAAGGTGCAGAAGCTCGTGCACTGACCTGGCTGACGACGACCTGACGCCGTCCTGACGCGGGGACCGAGGCCCGAGGCCCGGTCCCCGTTGCGCGTTCCGCCACCGATCGTGACCACCCTGTGTCGCTTTGCCGATCGTTTCCGGGAATCCGTACGGTGGAAGCACCTGGCAGGTAGTCGAAACGAGGAGCAACCAGCTGTGCAAGGCGTGATCAAGTCGTACGACCCGGGAACCCGAGAGGGGATCGTCGTGCGCGACACGGACCTCGGCGAGGTCGACCTTGCCCAGGACGCACTGGCGGGCTCCGTGTTCCGGCTCCTGCGCCCCGGGCAGCGCGTGGTCTTCGACCTCAACGGCGAGGGTCGGGCCACGCACCTCCGCCTGGGGTCCGAGGTGGACATGGGCACGCCGGGCTTCGATCCTGAGCCCGGCCCGATTGAAGGCCTGGACGACGGCCCTGCCTCCACCACTTAACCCACGCTGGGACACATCGCCGCCAGGAGGATCATTTGGCTTCAACCACCACCAACCAGAAGCTGAAGGACTGGGTCGACCACTGGGCAGGCGTCTTCCAGCCGGATCAGATCGAGTGGTGCGACGGCACCCAGGAGGAGTGGGAGCGGCTCACCGAGCTGCTCGTCGGGGGCGGGACGTTCGAGCGCCTCGACGAGGCGCGCCGCCCCAACAGCTTCCTGGCCTTGTCCGACCCGGGTGACGTCGCCCGCGTCGAGGATCGCACGTTCATCTGCTCCGAGGACGAGGCCGACGCCGGCCCGACCAACAACTGGAAGGCCCCCACGGAGATGCGGGCCGAGCTGCTCGAGCTCTTCACGGGCGCCATGCGCGGGCGGACCATGTACGTGGTGCCGTTCTCGATGGGGCCGCTGGGATCCCCGATCGCCCACATCGGGGTGCAGCTCACCGACTCCCCGTACGTCGTCGTCAACATGCGGATCATGACCCGCATGGGCCAGGGCGCCCTCGACGTCCTCGGCGCCGACGGCGACTTCGTGCCCTGCCTCCACTCGATCGGCTACCCGCTGGTCGATGCGGAGGGCAACCGGCGCGACGACGTTCCCTGGCCTTGTGATTCCGAGAACAAGTACATCGTCCACTTCCCCGAGACCCGGGAGATCTGGTCGTACGGCTCGGGCTACGGCGGCAACGCCCTGCTCGGCAAGAAGTGCTTCGCGCTCCGGATCGCATCGACCATGGCCCGCGACGACGGGTGGATGGCCGAGCACATGCTGATCCTCGGCGTCACCCCGCCGAACGGCGAGAAGCGCTACATCGCCGCCGCGTTCCCGTCCGCCTGCGGCAAGACGAACATGGCGATGATGATCCCGACCATCCCGGGCTGGAAGGTCGAGACCATCGGCGACGACATCGCCTGGATGAAGTTCGGCGAGGACGGCCGTCTCTACGCCATCAACCCGGAGGCCGGCTTCTTCGGCGTCGCCCCCGGCACCGGCGAGGACACCAACCCCAACGCCATCGCCACGCTCAAGGAGAACTGCATCTTCACCAACGTGGCGAAGACCGACGACGGCGACGTCTGGTGGGAGGGCCTCTCCGACCCGCCGGCGCACCTCCGCGACTGGCGGGGCAACGACTGGACGCCCGACTCGGACGCCCCGGCGGCCCACCCGAACGCCCGCTTCACGGCGCCGGCGGCCCAGTGCCCGTCGATCGCCCCCGAGTGGGAGGACCCGAAGGGCGTGCCGATCTCGGCCATCCTCTTCGGCGGCCGCCGCGCCACCAACGTCCCGCTGGTGACCGAGTCGTTCGACTGGGACCACGGCGTGTTCCTCGGCTCGATCATGAGCTCCGAGACCACCGCCGCCCAGGCCGGCGCGGTCGGCAAGCTGCGCTTCGACCCCTTCGCCATGCTGCCCTTCTGCGGCTACAACATGGGCGACTACTTCGGCCACTGGCTGGAGATCGGCCGGGCCACCGACGCCGACAAGCTCCCCCGCCTGTTCTGGGTGAACTGGTTCCGGCGCGGCGAGGACGGCTCGTTCCTGTGGCCGGGCTTCGGCGAGAACAGCCGGGTCCTGAAGTGGATCATCGAGCGCATCGACGGCCGGGCCGACGCCACCGACACGCCGATCGGGCGGGTGCCGACCCCCGACGCCATCGACGTCGAGGGCCTCGACGTCGACCGGGCCGTGCTCGAGAAGCTCCTCGAGGTCCGCACCGACTCGTGGCGGGCCGAGCTCCCGCAGATCGAGGAGCACTACCGCGGGCTGGGTGAGCGGGTGCCGGCGGCGCTCCGCGAGCAGCTCGAGACCCTGGAGAAGCGTCTCACCGAGACCTGAGGATGGGGTGGTGGCGTCGACTCCGACCCGAGCGGCGCCGCCACCATCGACGACACTTCGAAGATCCTGGTCTCGGGGCGCCTTCGTGGGCGCCCCGTTCCGCGTCTCCACTACGGTGGCCGGGTTTCGTAGGACGGCGCGGGCTGGGAGACGGGGAATCGTGTCGATCGATGCGGAAGTTGCCGAGCCGGCAACTGAGACCGACGAGCAGGGCGCCGGGCCCGACGAGGCCCCGGGCACGGACACGGGGACGGGCGCCGGCCCGTCGGCCGCGGACGACGGGCCGCTCGGGGGCCTGCTGCCGCCCCGCCTCCGCCTGTTCGCCCTCACGTTCCTGATGCTGTTCGTGGAGCTGGCGCTGATCCGCTGGCTCGGGGCGAACGTCGTCTACATGTCGTACTACTCGAACTTCGTCCTGCTGGGGAGCTTCCTCGGCTTCGGGCTCGGGTTCCTGTGGGCCGGCCGGTCGGGCGTCTCGCTGTTCCGCTACACACCGGTGCTGCTAGGCGCCCTGGTGTGGTTCGTGTACGCGTTCGAGGTCCCGCTCAAGTGGACCAGCCGCGAGGTCATCTTCTTCGAGACCATCGAGCCGGAGAGCCCCCTCCCCCGCTGGCTCGTGCTCGTGATCCTGTTCGTGGCCGTCGCCACCGTGATGGCGGCCATCGGCGACGGCGTGGCCCGCACGTTCGGCCGGTTCGAGCCGCTCGAGGCCTACCGCCTCGACCTGCTGGGCAGCGTGGCGGGCATCGCCGGGTTCAGCGCCCTGTCGTTCCTCGGCGCCCGCCCGCTGGTGTGGGGCCTGATCGTGGCCGTCGTGCTGGCGCTCACCCTGCCGCTCACCCTCGACCTCGCCCGGCGCCGGCTCGTGCCCGTGGTCCTCGCCGGGGTCGGGGTGCTGCTGCTGCTCGGCCCGCTGGTGGCCGAGGCCGGCCACGACAACGTGATCTGGTCGCCCTACTACCGGATCACCCACCACGTGAACGACGCCGGCGGCATCGGCACCAAGGTGAACCAGAGCCCGCACTGGGAGCAGATCCCGTCGCAGGGCAGCCCCCTCTACGAGACCGTCTACGAGCACACGACCCGCCCGGACGGCGGCGACGTGCTGATCATCGGCGCCGGCTCCGGCAACGACGTCGCCGTGGCGCTCGACCGGGGCGCCGACCACATCGACGCGGTCGAGATCGACCAGCGGCTGATGGACCTGGCGAAGGACGGCCACCCGGACGACCCCTACGCCGACCCGCGGGTCGACATCCACATCGACGACGGCCGCGCCTACCTGGAGCGGGCCGGCAAGGAGTGGGACCGCATCCTGCTGGCGCTGCCCGACTCGCTGGCGCTGGTGCAGGGCCAGTCGGCGATCCGACTGGAGAGCTACCTGTTCACGGTGGAGGCGCTGGAGGCGGCCAAGGAGCACCTGGCGCCCGGCGGCTCGTTCGCCATGTACAACTACTACCGGCAGGACTGGCTGGTGGACCGGTACGCCAACACGATGGCGGAGGTCTTCGACGAGCCGCCCTGCGTCCGGCGCTGGCCGGTGTTCGGCCTGGCCGTCCTCACCGCCTCCGACGACCCCTCGGCGCTCGACTGCCCCGAGGAGGAGCGGTGGACCACCGTCGCCGGCGACGACCCGGTGAGCGACGACCGCCCGTTCCCCTACCTGCGGCACCGCACGATCCCGTCCGACTACCTGCTGGCCGGCGGGGCGATGCTCGCCCTGTCGCTGCTGGCGGTGCTGCTGATCCTGCGGCCCGGCCACCAGCTGCGGTCCGCGCTCCAGTACAAGGACCTGTTCTTCATGGGCGTGGCGTTCATGGTCCTGGAGACCAAGAGCGTCACCCAGTTCGCCCTGCTGTTCGGCACCACCTGGTTCGTGAACTCGCTGGTGTTCCTGGGCGTGCTGCTGAGCGTCCTGGTGGCGGTGGCCGTGTCGCGGCGGGTCACGTTCAAGCGGCCCGAGCTGCTCTACGGCGTGCTGCTGGCGGCGCTGGTGCTGGCGTTCGTCGTCCCGCCCCACACCCTGCTCGGCCTCGACGTGGTGCCCCGGTTCGTGGCCGCGGTGACGCTGGCGTTCTTCCCGATCTTCACCGCCAACCTGGTCTTCACCCAGCGGTTCAAGGCCACGTCCAGCTCGACGGTCGCCTTCGGCGCCAACCTGCTGGGCGCCATGGTGGGCGGCCTGCTGGAGTACACGGCGCTCATCACCGGCTTCCGGGGGCTGCTCGTCGTGGTGGCGATCGTCTACGGCCTGGCGTTCCTCACCGGCCGCAAACACCTCGTGCCGGCCCCGGCAGCTGCTTGAATCTGACGCATGTCTGTTTCCGCGTACATCCTCATCCAGACCGAGGTGGGCAAGGCCGCCGCCGTCGCCAGCGCCACCAGCGAGATCGAGGGGGTCGTCTCCGCGGAGGACGTGACGGGGCCCTACGACGTGATCGCGCGGGCCGAGGCCGAGAACGTCGACGAGCTCGGTCAGATGGTGGTGAGCCGGGTGCAGATGATCGAGGGCATCACCCGCACCCTCACCTGCCCCGTCGTCCACCTGTAGGGCGCCCTGTCCCGGACCCGGCGCCGCAGCGGCTGCAGCTGCGGCTGCGGCTGCGGTGTCCTGCCTACGCGGCGCCGGTCAGGAACAGGTTGCGGATCCCCAGGCCCATGATGAACAGGCCGCCCAGGCCGTAGAGCAGGTACTTCTTGTCGGCGAGCTGCTGGCGGTAGCTGTAGATCACGCCGACGGCGACGATCGCCGAGAAGCCGTAGAGCGCGTGCATGTCGTCGACCTCGACGTCGTCGACCTGCGTGATCGCCGCGCCCAGGAACGCCTGCACGAACACGGTCAGCCACGCCGCCCAGGTCGCCCACCAGAGCGCGCCGGCGCGCCACCGCGGCCACCGGTGGGCACCGAGCGCCCACAGGCCGACCGCGGCGTTGCTCAGGATGACGACCCAGGCGTTGGCCTCGTGGAGGCCCCGCAGGGTCACGCCGGTGCGGGCCTCAGCCCTGCTTGCCGGGCGAGCCGGTGCTGATCTCGAAGGACCACAGCTCGCTCGACACCGACACGGGGCCGCCGGTGTGCGGGTGGGGACGATCGGTGCCCTGGTGCCCGTGCGAGAACGCCGGGCTGTTCACCCACGCCTGGAACGACTCCTCGTCGCGCCAGCGGGTGACGACCAGCCAGGTGTTGCGGTCGTCGGTGGGCTTCAGCAGCTCGAAGCCCTCGAAGCCCTCCTGGCCGTCGACCGCCCCGGCCCGGGCGGCGAACCGCTTGCCCAGCTCGTCGCCCGATCCCTCGGGCACGGTGATGGCGTTGATCTTGACGACGGTCACGGATGTCTCCCTCTTCGATCGGTGCCGATCGGGCGGCGGCCTCCGACGCTACGCGATCGCGCCGGACGCCCGGAGCTTCGCGATGCGGTCCCCGTCGAAGCCCGCCTCCTGCAGCACCTCGTCCGTGTGCTGGCCAGCGTGCGGCGGCGGCGAGGCGATCTCCGGGGGCGTGCGGCTGAAGCGGGGCGCCGGGCCCGGCTGCGGGACCCCCGCCACCTCGACGAACGTGCCCCGGGCCGTGTTGTGCGGGTGCTCGAGCGCCTCCGGGATGCTGAGGATGGGGGCGACGCAGGCGTCGGTGCCCTCGAAGATCTCCATCCACTCGTCCCGGGTCTTGGTCTTGAAGATCCCGGCGAACTTCTCGGTGAGCGCCGGCCAGGCGTCGCGGTCGTGCTGCCAGGGCAGCTCCGACTTGTCGAGGCCGAGGCCCTCCAGCAGGGCGTCGTAGAACTGGGGCTCGATGGCGCCGACCGACAGGTACTTGCCGTCGGCGGTCTCGTAGACGTCGTAGAAGTGGGCGCCGGTGTCGAGCATGTTGGTGCCGCGCTCGTCCTTCCAGATGCCCATGTGCCGGAAGGCGTGGGTCATCGTCATGAGGAGCGCCGAGCCGTCGACCATGGCGGCGTCGATCACCTGCCCCTGACCGGAGCGCTGGGCCTCGAACACACCGGCGAGGACGCCGACGGCGAGGAGCATGCCCCCGCCGCCGAAGTCGCCGAGGAGGTTGATCGGCGGCACCGGGGGCTGGCCGGCCCGGCCGAGGGGCTCCAAGGCGCCGGCGATGGCGATGTAGTTCATGTCGTGGCCGGCCATCGACGCCCACGGCCCGTCCTGCCCCCAGCCGGTCATCCGGCCGTACACGAGCTTGGGGTTGCGGGCGAGGCAGTCGTCGGGGCCGATGCCGAGGCGCTCGGCGACCCCGGGGCGGAAGCCCTCGATCAGCACGTCGGCCTTCTCGACGAGGTCGAGCACCACGGCGACGCCCTCGGGGTTCTTGAGGTCGACGCCGATCGACCGGCGGCCGCGGTTGAGCAGGTCGCCGGGCGGCAGCGCCGGGTCACCGCCCTGGACGTTCTGGGCCCGGTCGACCCGCACCACGTCGGCGCCGAGGTCGGCCAGCACCATCCCGCAGAACGGGCCGGGCCCGATGCCCGCGATCTCGACGACCTTCAAGCCGTGCAGTGGTCCCATGGGCTCGTTCCCCCTGTTGGTGTCGCAGTTGTGGTGCCGTGTGGTGCGGTGGGCGCGTCGGCCGCCGGTCTGCCGGTCTACCGGTCGCCGCCGGGGCGGCGTGCCGTCGGGCCGTGCCGTGGGGCAGTGTGCCCGCCGGCGGCGTCCGGTCGGCGGCGTCTGGCGGGGCTAGTCGGGCTCGCCCGGCGGGTGCTGGGCGGCGTGGGCGGTGATGGCGTCGACGATCTGGGGCCACAGCACCTGGGGCAGGTCGTGGCCCATGCCCTCGATCAGCAGGAGCTTGGCGTTGGGCACGACCTCGGCGGTGCGCTCCCCGCCCGAGCGGCCCACCAGGTTGTCGGCGGTGCCGTGGATCACGAGCGTGGGGATGTCGAGCTGGCGCAGCTGCTCGCTGCGGCTGCCCGAGGCCAGGATGGCCACGAGCTGGCGGGCGACGCCGGTGGCGTCGTGCTTGCGGTCCCAGTGCTCGCCGGCCCGGCGCCGCACGGTCACCTCGTCCCAGAGGCCGGGGCTGCCGAACGCCTGGGCGGACGCCACACGCCGGTCCTGCATCTGCTCCCGGGTCTGGGGCGGCGGGGTCAGCAGGACGCCGAGCGCCTCGGGGGTGGGCTGGCCGACGTCGGGGTCGCCGGTGGTCGACATGATCGACGTGAGCGTCGCCACCCGCTCCGGGTGCTCGATGGCCACGGTCTGGGCGATCATCCCGCCCAGCGACGCGCCCACGATGTGGGCCGACTCGACGCCCAGGTGGTCGAGGAGGCCGACGGTGTCCTGCGCCATGTCGGACAGGAGGTACGGGACCTCGGGGGTCTCCCCCGCCCCGATCTGCTGGATGACCTCGAAGACCTCGACGGGCTCGGGCAGGAACGTGGAGAGGCCGGCGTCCCGGTTGTCGAACCGGACCACGTGGAAGCCGTGGTCGGCGAGCTGCTGGCAGAACTCCTCCTCCCACGCCACCATCTGGGCGCCCAGGCCCATGATCAGGAGCATCGTGGGGTCGGACGGGTCGCCGAAGGTGTCGTAGCAGAGGGTGATGCCGGTCGCGACCTCCGCGTAGCGCTCCGGCGTCTTGGTGACGGCTCCCTCGCTGGCGCTCACTGCGGACGGACGGTCGCTCATGGACCGCCATCGTGTTGCGGTGGCAGTTGCTGTCGCAAGTGCAAGCGACGTGCAACGGCGACCGGTCGGGGACTTAGGGTGTGCGCATGTCACCCAGATTCGGGATCCACGCCGGCCTGCAGAACACCACGGTCGACGAGCTGCGGGAGATCTGGCGGACCGCCGACGACGCCGGGTTCGACTGGGTCTCGGTGTGGGACCACTTCTACGCCGCCTCGGCCTACGAGGGGAAGTCCGACGACTTCGCCTGCCACGAGGCCGTCGCCATGCACGCCGCCCTGGCCTGCTCCACCGAGCGGGTCCGCTGCGGCTGCCTGGTCTACTGCGCCGGCTACCGGCACCCGGCGGTGCTCGCCAAGGCCATCGCCACCATCGACCACCTGTCGGGCGGGCGGGCCGACATCGGCCTCGGGGCGGGTTGGGCCCAGCCCGAGTACGCCGCCTACGGGTTCGACTTCCCGAGGGCCGGCGCCCGGCTCGACCTGCTGGAGGAGTCGGCGGCCTGCGTCCGCAGCCTGCTCCGCAACGAGGTGACCGACTTCCAGGGCGAGCACTTCACGTTCACCGACGCCCACCTGGAGCCCCGGCCGGTGCAAGCCGAGCTGCCCATCTGGATCGGCGGCGGCGGCGAGCGGCGCACGCTGCGGATCGTCGCCCGCTACGCCGACGGCTGGAACGTGCCGTTCGTGCCACCCGAGGAGTTCGCCCGCAAGCGCGAGGTGCTGGCGCAGCACTGCGAGGCCGAGGGTCGCGACCCGGCCGAGATCCGCTGCGCGGTCAACGTGGGCATCTGCGACGACGAGGAGGCCCTGCGCCGCCAGTTCGGCGCCCTGGGCGAGCTCATCCGCCCCGGCGTGGTGATCGGGCGGGGGCAGGCGGCGGTCGACCGGATCGGCGAGTACGTCGAGGCCGGCGCCGACCAGATCAACTTCGCGCTGCGGGCCCCGTGGGAGCCGGCCCTGCTCGACCTCGCCGCCGAGGCGATGCAGGCGTTCCGGTCGTAGCCGGCGGAGGCGTCCGGTGACGGTCACGGCGTGGGCGCCCGGGCGGGTGAACCTGATCGGCGACCACACCGACTACACGGGTGGCCTGGCCCTTCCGCTGACCATCGGCCTCGGCGTCGAGGTGCGGGGCGACCGGGCCAGCGACTGGGTGCTGCTGGGCTCGCTGACCCGGAACGGGGTCGCCGAGCTGGGCCTCCGCGTCGACGACCCGGCGTCGGTGTCCCCGGCCTGGGCCCGCTACGTGGCCGGGGTGGTGGCCGAGCTGGAGCCCGACGACGGCCTGTCCGGCACCATCGACGCCACCCTGCCGGCCGGCCGTGGGCTGTCGTCGAGCGCGGCGCTGGAGGTGGCGGTGGCGCTCGCCCTCGGCGCCGACCCCGCCGACCCGCTGGCCCTGGCGCAGCTGTGCCGGCGGGCCGAGCACCGGGCCGTCGGCGTGCCCACCGGGATCATGGACCAGCTGACGATCGTGTCGGGCGTCGAGGGCTCGGTGCTGCGGCTCGACTGCCGGTCGCTGGCGGTGACCCCGGTGCCGCTGCCCGAGGGCGCCGAGGTCGTGATCGTCGACTCCGGGCAGGCCCGGACGGTCGACGGCTCCGCCTACGCCGAGCGGGTGGCGGAGTGCGAGCGGGCCGAGGCGGAGCTGGGGCCGCTGCGCGACGCCCGGGCGGCCGACGCCGAGACGCTGCGCGACCCGGTCCTGCGCCGCCGGGCCCGCCACGTCGTCACCGAGAACGCCCGGGTGGACGCCACGGTGGCGGCGCTGCGGGCGGGCGACCTGCGGACGGCCGGCCAGCTGATGGTGGCCAGCCACGCCAGCCTCCGCGACGACTACCAGGTGTCGACCCCGGCCCTCGACGAGCTGGTCGCCGTGCTGCGGGCCACGCCCGGGGTCCACGGTGCCCGGCTGACCGGCGCCGGCTTCGGCGGTTGCGCCATCGCCCTGTGCGACGAGGGCACCCGGCTCGACGTCCCGGTCACCTGGCGCGGCCGCCCCGCCGGCCCCGCCACGGTCGAGACCACCTGATCCGCTGTCTCCGGGTTCTCCGGGAGCCCCCACGTTCCAAATTGCGTTGCTCAGGCCGACATATGCGGCCGGATCCACGCAATTTGGGTCGGGGGCGCCGGGCCCCCGACGGGCGGTCAGCCGGTGAAGGCCAGGGGCACCCGCTCGTAGGGGTGCGGCAGGTAGGCCAGCCGCTCGGGCGTCCACAGGTCGTCCCGGTCGCTAACCAGCAGCCGCCCTCCCTTCCGCATCAGCCAGGCGACCTCGTGGTCCCAGTGGAGCACCGCGTCGCCCTCCACCCCGCCGAGGATCCCGGCGACCAGCCAGGCCATCTCGTCCTGCTGGACGCGGAGCGGGGTCTCGTCCTTGATGACCCGGAGGAACAGCCAGCACGACGCCGTCACGCCGAAGCTGTCCTCCGTCGGGGACGGCCACGGGACGGCCGACGGCTGCTGCACGCCGGCCCGGCACCACAGGTGGGATCGGGTCACGACGCCCTCGCCGAGGACGTCGTGGGGCGTCGTGCCCGCCGCCACGACACCCGGCCCGGCCGCCCCGTCAACGAAGGCCGCGGCAAGGCGGTCCGCCGTGGCCGGGGAGGCCATCTCGAGGTCGAAGCTGATCGCCATCACCGGTTCCTTCGTCGATCCATCAGGGGAAGGGGCGACCTCGTCGGCCGGTGATCCCCAGCCGATGCCGGTCCGGGGCGCAGTGGGGCTAGTGGTCGGGGGCGGGGGTCAGGGGTGGTTCGGGCGGCGGATGTGGGCGGTGGCGGTGGCGGTCGCGACGATCCGGCCGCTGTCGTCGAGCAGCTCGCCGGCGAGGAAGGCGATGTCCCGGCCCCGGCGGACGATCCGGCCCCGGCCCACCAGCCGGCCCGGCTGCGCGGGGCGGAGGAACTGCACGTGGAGGTCGGTCGTCGGGGCGAACTCGCCGTCCCCCAGCGTCGCCACCAGCGCCGGGCCCAGCGTGTCGTCGAGCATGGCGGCGAGGAAGCCGCCCTGGACCACGCCGATCGGGTTCAGGAACGCCTCGGTGGCGGTGAACGCCACCTCGATCGTGCCGGCGTCGGGGTCGACCGCGAGCAGCTCGAAGCCCAGCGTGACCGCGGCCGGGGGCGGAGGCACCCGCCCCTCCATCACGTCCCAGAACGGGCCGGAGCGGCTCACATCCGGTCGAGGAGCTGCTGCTTCTTCAGCTTGAACTCCTCCTCCGACACCACGCCCTCCTTGCGGAGCTCGTCGAGCTGCCGGATCTGCTCGGGGATCGACAGGCTGCCGCTCCCGGTGTCGTCGCCCTCCCGGGCCTCCCGACCGATGCGGTCGAACTTCCGGTTCTCGTTCTCCTCCATCTGCTTGTAGATCTCGTTCTGGACCGCAGACGGGTGGCGGACGTTGGAGAACGCCTGGCGCCCACCCTCACCGGCGGACTCGATCACCAGGTCGCCGGTGCGGAGGATGCGCTCGAAGATCGACTGGCCGAAGAACACCGTGTTGACCCGCTCCAGCGGGATCTCGATGCCGTGCTTGGCCAACACGCCGTGGCGGTAGATCAGCCGGTCGGTGGTCACCACGAAGTTGGTGGTGACCCACTGGGCGTAGCGGCTGCCGAACCACACCAGGCAGCCGAGGATGAGGACCGCGACCGTGACGCCCGTGACCTTGCCGAGCGTCCCGGACGGGTTGCTCGTGGCCACGATCACGCCCAGCACCAGGGAACCCAGGAGCGCCGCGAGCTGGACGGCGAAGTACCACCAGTGCGGGTGCAGGTCCAGCACGATCTCTTCGCCCTCGTTGAGGAGCTTGCGAGGGAAAGGCACGGACGGGAGCGTATCCCTGGTGGGCGCCCCGCGGGGGACGGCGTCGGCCACCCCGACCAGGACATCGGCGTCCTGGGCCGCGGCCCAGGACGGCCTAGGCCGTGTCCTGTGGATCCGGTGTGCAGATCTCCGAGTCGGGGGCGTCGCTCGGCGTGCCATCCCGGCGTCGTAAGCCACCAGCGCTTTCGGCGTCCGGCATGGTGCGGCGAGCGGCGTCATCCGGCCGGAGAGATGT
>DATCLV010000365.1:0-4162 GCA_036563745.1 Acidimicrobiales bacterium
TCGCAGGAGTGGCAGCCGATGCACGCGCCCATGTCGAACCCGAACCGGTACTGCTGGCCGGCCTCCAGGGGCAGCAGCTCGGGCCGGTGGGGTTCGTGGGGCTCGCGCGGCCGCTGGTCGAGGAGCGTCACGTGACGCCCACCTCCACGACGCCGACCTCCACCCGCCCGGCCACGACCCGGACCGGGTGGACGGCCACCGCCACCCCGTCGTCGTCGAGGCAGCGGCCGGTGCGCAGGTCGAACGACTGCTTGTACATCGGCGACGCCACCTTGGGGACGCCGGCGCGGTCGCCGACGATGCCGCGGCTGAGCACGTGGGCGCCGCTGAACGGGTCGAGGTTGTCGAGGGCGTGGACCTCGTCGTCGGCGGTGAGGAAGATCGCCACCTGCCGGCCGGCGACCAGCGCGGCGACGCCGCGGCCGGGGGTCAGCTCGTCGACGGCGACGACGTCGACCCAGGCCGTGACGGCGCCGGGATCGGCGGGACGGACGACGGGCGCGGCGGCGCCGAGGGCTTCGGAGATCGTCATGACAGGGCCTTCTCGTGAGGGAGCGCAGGCCGGCGCTGGCCGCGCTCGCGGACGTAGACCAGGGACGGATCGGGCTCGTCGGCGTTGACGAACGTGGTGAAGCGGGCGAGGCGGGCCGGGTCGTCGAGGGTGGCCTTCCACTCGCACTCGTAGGAGGCGACGTGGCGCTCCATGTCGGCCACCAGCTCGTCGACGAGGCCCAGCGCGTCGTCGACGATGACGCGGCGCAGGTGCTCGATGCCGCCGTCGAGCTTCTCGAACCAGGTCGCCGTCCGCTCGAGCCGGTCCGCCGTCCGGATGTAGTACATGAGGAAGGCGTCGATCTGCCGGATCAGAGTCTCGGTGTCGAGATCGCCGGACAGCAACACCGCGTGCCGTGGTGTCATCCCGCCGTTGCCGGCGACGTACAGGTTCCAGCCCCGCTCGGTCGCGATGACGCCGACGTCCTTCCCCTGCGCCTCGGCGCACTCGCGGGCGCAGCCCGACACGGCGGCCTTGATCTTGTGGGGCGCCCGCAGGCCCCGGTAGCGGAGCTCCAGGCGGATGGCGAGGCCGACCGCGTCCTGCACGCCGTAGCGGCACCAGGTGGTCCCCACGCACGACTTCACCGTGCGCACCGCCTTGCCGTAGGCGTGGCCCGACTCGAAGCCGGCGTCGACGAGGCGCGCCCAGATGGCGGGGAGCTGGTCGACGCGGGCGCCGAACAGGTCGATGCGCTGGCCGCCGGTGATCTTCGTGTAGAGGTCGAACTCCCGGGCGACCTCGCCCAGCACGATGAGCTTGTCGGGGGTGATCTCGCCGCCCGGCACCCGCGGCACCACCGAGTAGGTGCCGTCGCGCTGGAGGTTGGCGAGGAAGTGGTCGTTGGTGTCCTGCAGGGCGGCCTGCTCGCCGTCGAGGATGTAGCCGCTCGCCAGCGAGGCGAACATCGACGCCACCGCCGGCTTGCAGATCTCGCAGCCGCGGCCCCGCCCGTGCTCGGCGACGAGCGTGGCGAAGCTGCGGATGCGCCGGACCCGCACGATGTCGAACAGCTCCTGGCGGGTGAGGTCGAAGTGCTCGCACAGCGTGCGGCGCACCTCCTTGCCGGCCTTCCGGGCCTCGTCGTCGAGGAGGTCGGCGAGCAGCGGCAGGCACGACCCGCAGGTGGTGCCGGCCCGGGTGCAGCCCTTCAGCGCGCCCACGTCGTCGTTGCCGTCGCGGATGGCGGCCCGGAGGGCGCCGGCGTCGACGTTGTTGCACGAGCACACGACGGCGGCGTCCGGGAGGGCGGCGACGCCCGTGGCGGCCCCGCCGCCCGCGCCCCCGGCGGCGGGGGCGATCAGCGCGTCGAGCCGCTCGGGCGGGTCGAGGGTGCCGCGGGCGTACTGGACGAGGAGTGGGTAGGCCTGCAGGTCGCCGACGAGGATGCCGCCCACCACCCGGCGCCCGTCGGCGGACACGACCACCTTGCGGTACTCGCCGGCCAGCGGGTCGGTGAACACCAGCGATCGGCTGCCGTCGGTCGCCGTGCCGTGGCAGTCGCCCACCGAGGCGACGTCGACGCCCAGCAGCTTGAGCTTGGTCGACGTGTCGGCGCCGGTGAACGTGGCGTCCTCGCCCTCGTCCCCGGCGAGGCGGGCGGCGACGGTCTCGGCCATCCGGTAGCCGGGCGCGACCAGGCCGTAGATCCGGCCCCGGTGGAGGGCGCACTCGCCGATCGCGTACACGCCGGGGGCGGAGGTGGCGAGCGTGTCGTCGACCACCACACCGCCCCGCTCGCCCACCGCCAGGCCGGCGGCGCGGGCCAGGTCGTCGCGGGGCCGGATGCCGGCGGCGAACACCACGAGGTCGGCGGGCAGCGGGGCGTCCCAGCCGTCGATGTCGAGGCCGACGACCTGGCCGCCCTCGGTCCGCACGGCCGTGGCCGCGCAGCCGGTGTGGACGCCGATGCCGAGCGCCTCGATCCGCTCCTGGAGGATGGCGGCGGCGCCCTCGTCGAGCTGGACCGGCATGAGCCGGGGCGCGAACTCGACCACGGTGGCCTGCAGGCCCAGCAGGCGCAGGGCGTTGGCGGCCTCCAGCCCCAGCAGCCCGCCGCCCACCACCACGCCGGTGCGGCAGCCGGCGGCCCAGACGCGGATCGCCTCCAGGTCGTCGATCGTGCGGTACACGAACGCGCCGGGGGCGTCGGTGCCGGGGATCGGCGGCACGAACGGCACCGACCCGGTGGCCAGCACGAGGGCGTCGTAGGCCAGGACCCGGCCCTGGGCGGTGGTGACCGTGCGCGCCGCGGTGTCGGCCGCGGTCACCCGGTCGCCGAGGTGGACGACGAGGCCGGGCGTGTCGTGGAACCCGGGGTCGACCAGCGACAGGTCGTCGGCGCCCAGGCCCTCGACGTAGGAGCTGAGCGCCACCCGGTCGTAGGCGGCGTAGGGCTCCTCGCCCACCACCACCGCCCGCCACGGGCCGTCGGCGCCGAGCTGGCCCCGGTCGGCCATCGCCTGGAGGAACCGGTGGCCGACCATGCCGTAGCCGGCGACGACGACGGTTCGCACCCCGTCGTCGGTGGCGCCGGCTCCGGCACGCTCGGCCGCCTCGGGCTCGTGGCGCGCGCGGCGCTCCCGGGTCGCGCGGGGCTCCGGGGTTCCGCGGGGCTCGACGCTCACGCCGCCTGCTCCGTGGTCAGGAGCCGCAACAGGTGCTCCTGGACCTGCCGGTGGTGGGGGTCGTCGATCACCGACACCCGGTCGCGGGGCCGGGCCAGCTCGACGGGGATCACGTCGATCACCGAGGGCCCCGGCGGGTTGCCCATCACCACGATCCGGTCCGACAGGAGGATCGCCTCGTCGATGCCGTGGGTCACCATCACCACCAGCTCGGTGTCGGACTCGCTGCCCCACAGCTCGATGAGCTGCGCCTGGAGCCGGGCCCGGGTGAGCGCGTCGAGCGCCCCGAACGGCTCGTCGGCCAGCAGCACCCGCGGCTCGACCGCGAACGCCCGCGCCACCGCGGCCCGCTGCTGCATGCCGCCCGACACCTGGTGGGGCTTCTTGTCCTTGGCCGCCCACAGGCCGACGGCGGTGAGGTAGCGCTCGGCCGCCTCGTCCGCCGCCGCCTTGCCCCGCTCGGGACGGGCGGCCCGGACCGCGGCCCGCACGTTGTCGACCAGGCTCAGCCGCGGCAGCAGCGAGTAGTGCTGGAACACCATCGCCCGGTCGGGGCCGGGGCCGGTGACCGGCGTGCCGTCGAGGGTGATCGACCCGGCGTCGAGGCCGACCAGCCCGCCGAGCGCCCGGACCAGCGTCGACTTCCCGCAGCCGGAGTGGCCGATCAGCGACACGAACTCGCCCGGGTCGACGGTCAGGTCGACGTCCCGCAGGACCGCCTGCGTGCCGCCCCGGTGGGGGAACGACTTCCACACACCCCGTGCGACCAGGCTCATGACGCCTGCTCCTCGAGGGCGACGGCCCGCGCCAGGCGCAGCAACGCCAGGTCGAGCACGAGGCCGACGGTGCCGATGATCACGATGCCGGCGGCGACCTTGTCGAGGTTGAGCGCGTTGTACCAGGTCCAGATCTGGCGGCCGATGCCGGACGCGCCGCCCAGCATCTCGATGGCCACGATCACGATCCAGCCCATCCCCATCGA
>DATCLV010000529.1:0-2256 GCA_036563745.1 Acidimicrobiales bacterium
CTCCTCGTCGGTGAGCTCGCGGCTCGGCTCGCCGGGGGCGCCGGGCTGGACGGTGCGCGGGCGGTCGCCGGGGTCGTCACCGTCGTCGTCGCCGCTGCAGCCGCCGAGGACCCCGAGCAGGCCGAGGGCGAGCGCGATCCGACCCCACCGCGCGACCCCCGCTGCGCTCCGACCCGTCACGGCCGACGACCGTAACCCACCTACCGCCGAGGCTCGGGGCCACGGGGCCCCGGAAGCCCGCCTTCCCCGGCCGGCTCGGGCGACGACGGCGAGCCGGCCGACGACGGCGACCCGGCCGACGACGGCGACCCCGCCCCCGACCCCGGCAGCGGCAGCAGCGGGTGACCCGCCGGCGCGCCGACGCGCCGCGGGGCGGTGAGCGCGGCGAGCGCCATGTCGAGGACGTTGGTGAGCCAGCGGTCGAAGGGCAGCGCCGGGCGTCCGACCGTGGCGGCGGGCGCGTCCTCGACCCGGGCCCGGTCGGCGCACAGGTGCTGGAAGCTGACGAGCGTCGCCAGCAGCCGCTCGAGCGCCAGGTCGGGGTCCAGGTCGGCGGCGAGCTGCCGGTGCACCTGGGCGCCCACCGCCTTGCCGAGCGGGGAGGCGTGCTCGGCGAGGTCGCGCAGGCCGGTCTCGGGGTGGGCGAACCGCTCGGCGGCGATCTTCACCCAGGCCCGGGCCGCGGGCCCCTGGCGCAGGTACTCGGCGGTGGGCCGGACCAGCACCTCGATGAGCCCGGCCAGGTCGTCCTGCCGTCCGGCGGCGACCAGCGCCTCGTGGAGCCGGCCCCGGATCGCCTCGATCCGGGGCAGGTGCCGCCGGGTGAGCGCCAGCAGCAGCCCGTCGCGGTTGCCGTAGTGGAACTGGAGCGCCGAGCTGTTGCGCTGGCCGGCGGCGATGCGGATCTCCCGCAGCGACACGCCTTCCACGCCCCGCTCGCCCCACAGCCGCTCGGCGGCGTCGAGGAGGCGCTCGCGGGTCCGCTGGCCCCGGGCCGAGGGGGCCGAGGGAGTCGAGGTCGCTGTCGCCGTCGAGGCGGTGGCCGATGACTCGATGCTGGTCGTGGCGTCGATCGTACGCCCCTCCGCCACCCCGGGCGGCGCCGGGAGGGGGACGGGCGGCGCCGCCGGGTCACCAGCGGCGCAGGAGCTCCTCGACGGACGTCGCCACCACCGACCAGCCGGGCCGCGGGTGGTCGCGGAAGCGCACGACCGTCGGCGGGTCGGTGCGGAGGTCGAGGGCCAGGGGCCGGTCGGGCCCCCGGTCGCCGATGACGACCGAGCGCTCGGGGTCGAGGTCGCCCGGCGGGTGCCGGGCGTCGGGGGCCCCGGGGAACACCGTGGCCGCGATCGCCGGCCACCCCCGGTTCTCCCGCTCCAGGTCCTCGACGGTCCCGTAGAGGTGCACCTCCGAGGGCCGGCCGCCGAAGGCCCGCCACCCGGCCCAGCGGTTCGGCGCTCGCCAGCGGCCGGCGGTGACGGCGTCGACCAGCGCCGCCGGCAGCGGGTGGCCGTTGATCTCGAGGCCGGTGCGGGTCACCGTCCGTAGAGCCGGTAGCGGACCGGCCGCCCGGTCGTGGTCGAGATCGACTCGGCCACCTGGGGCCGCATGTGGGCCGGGACGAGCGGCCCCCTGATCGCGGGGTTCATGTCGTTGATGCCGTGTGAGTAGAACTGCGCCTCGAGGGAGCCGTCGCCCCGTGACAGCACGGTGAAGCCGACGTTCTCGGTCGGGTTGTTGGGGACGATGCGGGAGGCGCCGGTGTCCGGGTCGACCAGGATCGTCGTCGGCGACGGCTGGTCCAGCTTCTTGGCCAGCAGGTGGTTGGCGTTGACGTGCCCGCCGTTGCGGGCCACGAGGTCGGGGGGCACGCTGCCGTCGGCGTAGCGGGTGGCACCGCTCGGCATCGTCACGTAGTCGCCGGTGCGGGGGTTCGCCGCCCCGGAGAAGCCGGCACCGGGCGCGTAGGCGTCGAGCTGGGCCGGCGTGGGGAAGTCGGTGTTGAGCTGCGTGCCGAGCGGCGGCCCCGGAGGGCGTTGGTCACCGTGGCGGTGCCGCCGGCCCCGCCCCCGAGCCCACCGGCGAGCGCGTCGACCGTGATCGCCCGCACGTCGAAGGGGTTGCCACCGGTCAGGGCCCGCGTGGCGAAGCCGCCCGTGGTGTTCCCGGCCGCCTCGATGCCGGCCTGGGTGAAGATCCGGCCGGACGTCGTGGTCAGCCGCAACCCGGCGGCGAGCGCCCCGAGGCCACCGGTGT
>DATCLV010000367.1:0-2345 GCA_036563745.1 Acidimicrobiales bacterium
CGTTGGTGCAGATCGCCGAGCGCGATGTCGTCACCCCGTACAAGGTGGCGCTCAAGGCAGCCCACCGGATCCCCCGCGGTGAGATCCGCACCTACGACTGCGGACACTTCGAGCCGTACCTCGATCCCTGGTTCGACACGGTCGTCGGCGATCAGCTCGAGTTCCTCGCCGCGCACGTTCCGGCCGACGCACTCGACAACTGATGGATCGTTCGGTGCGGTTCGGCCTCGCCCGGCCTGACCGGACCGGTGGGCTGGACGTCTTCCGCGAGGTCCCTCCGCTCCAGCGCCGCCAGCTCGAGCGGGCGCCGGGGTGGACTCGATCGACCCACGAGCGATTCCCGCTCGGGCAACCGGTCGACGACGTCGTGCACGAGATCGAGGGTTCGGGAACCGAGCTCAGCATGGGAGAGGGGGCGCACCTTCGCCGCCAGGCGGCACCGATCGCGGCACCGGGCTGCGACGACTGAGCCGACACATCGCCCGGCCCCGACCGCAGAGGCACGGCCGCGCCACCTGACCGGCACGACAGCCGACGCCGAGCCGGCCGACCTCCCGTGCGCCCTCGCCACTCGGAACGACGCCCCCGAAGAGGTCCTGCGTGGGGGCCGGAGGGTCCGGCCCCCACGCGCGGCGCAGCGGCCGCCTGGTCAGTGGCAGGACGCGGGTTCGCTCGGTGGGACGTCGAGGGTGGGGTTGTGGTCGAAGAAGCCGACCGGCACCAACGTGAACCCGCAGTACTCGACGGGCATCACCGGCCAGTCCTCGGGCCGGGCGAAGTGGGTGACGCCGAAGGTGTACCAGCACACGATGTCGGTGTCGGCGACCGGGCGGTCGGCGGCGGTCCAGCGCGGGAGGCCGTCGCCGCCGCGGTGCTGGTTGGGGAAGTCGCCGGCCGCCCGGCGCTCGTCCTCGGCGTACGGCGTCACCCAGAGGTTGTGGCGGGCGAAACCGGCCCGTTGCCCGACCGGCGACGACGGGTCGGCGAGCATGACGGGCGTCGGGCCCGGCACCAGCTTGTAGGCGACGGGCCGGCCGAGGCCGTTGCGGACCTCGGGGTTCGAGATCCGCCACGACCGCGACCGGAGGGGATCGATGTCGCGCCGGGCCGCCAGCTCCGTCTCCAGCCTCGTCGCCCGGAGGCGGAAGGCGTTGGCCCACGGGTTGTCGGGCCCCGGCGGCAGCGGCTCGGCCTCCAGCTCCTCGACCACGTTCACCGGCCCGTCGATGTCGAAGTCGAGGCGGGCGCTGAACAGGTGCTGGTGGTGGGGCGCGGCGATCCCGGGGGCGACCGGGTTGGCGAACTCGCCCACGGCGCCGCCGGCGACGGCCATGGGCGAGACGATGCCGGTGAGCTTCACCTCGAGCTGGATGGTCCCGTCGAGGTAGAAGTACCAGAAGAAGCCGTACTCGTAGTTGCCGACGGTGGCGATGAAGCTGACCACGAGGCGGCGGCTCCGCCGCACCTCGGTGCGGCCGCTGTGGATGTCGGTGTGCTTCCAGAGGATCCCGTAGTCCTCTTCGTGCATGCAGATGGCGTTCTCGATCACGAGCGGTTCGCCCTGCTCGGTCGCCATCGTGGCGTCGAAGTACCGGATCTCGCCGACGCAGTCGCACCCGAGCTTCAGCGAGTTCGCCAGGCGCCCGAGGCCGAACTCGCCGGCGTCGAAGGCGTTCTTCCAGCCGTGGAGCGGGGAGGCGTCGCCGTAGGGCACCACCATCTCGGTCACCGACGCCCGGTGCAGGACGCTGCGGATGCGCCCGGTGGCCTCGTCCTCGTGGGCGACCTGGTGCAGGACGAGGCCCTCGTAGTGGTCGAAGCCCAGCCGGAACCGCCAGCGCTGCCAGCGCACGAGGCCGCCCTCGACCACGAAGCTCGGGCCCTCCGGCTGCGTGATCGAGATCGGGCGCAGGTCGTCGCGCAGGGAGGGCTGGTCCTCGGCCAGGTAGCTCACCGGCGGCTCGGGCAGCGGGACGACGCCGTGGTCGATGACGTCGATCACCTGCCCACGTCCGAGGTCGACGTCGACGAAGAGGCCCTCGACCGGGCGCCCGTAGCCGTTGTCCTCCGCCCGCCCGCGCACGAAGCTCAGCGCCCTGACCACGCGGCGGTCGTCGGTGGTGTCGAAGCCGAAGGACCCGACGGGCCAGGGGTCGATCTGCACGTGCGTGAGATCGGTGACGCCCCGCCGGGCCATCGCCGCGACGTACCCGGGGTGCTCCTTGATGACGGGGACCGCACGGATCCACTCGGTGAAGAGGATGGCCGGCCGCATGCCGTCCACCGTCCGCCAGGCGACGATCTCGCCGTCGTCGAGCGACACCGTGGCCTCGACCATGTCGAGC
>DATCLV010000368.1:0-3293 GCA_036563745.1 Acidimicrobiales bacterium
GCCGTGCAGTCGCCACGCCTCCGCCCCGCTCAGCAGGCGGTAGGCGTCGGCCCACCGCTCCAGCGTTCCCGGCGGGCCCAGGGTGGTCCGCTCGGCGCCGACGGGGAGCGCCTGCAGGGCCGCCTCGATCGCCGCACCGGCGCCACCGACGCACTCGGCCAGGGCGTCGTCGGCGACGACGAGGCGCGGCGGTGCCGGCTCGGCGTGCCGGCCCGGGGGGCCCGGTCGGCGGGGGAGGAGGACCTCGGCGACCCGGGCCGCCGCCCCGACCGCCCTCGTCAGCCAGCCCAGCGTGTCGAACGACGGCGACAGCCCCACCACGCCGGTCATGTCGACCACACCGTGGGTCGGGCGGAACCCGACGATCCCGCAGTAGGCGGCGGGCACCCGGATCGAGCCGCCGGTGTCGGTGCCGAGCCCGATGTCGACCGCGCCGCCGGCCACCGCCGAGGCCGACCCCGACGAGCTGCCGCCGGGGACCCGGTCGGGGCAGCGGGGGTTGCGGGGCGTGCCGTGGTGCACGTTCGTGCCGGCCAGGCTGTAGGCCAGCTCGTCGGTGACGGTCCGGCCCACCAGCGTGGCGCCCGCGGCCAGCAGCGCGTCGACCACGGGGGCGTGCGCGGCGGCGGGCGGGTGGGTCCGCGCCCACTCGGGGTTGCCGGCGCCGGTGGTGACGCCGGCGACGTCGATGAGGTCCTTGGCGGCGAACGTCAGTCCGGCGAGCGGCCCGGTCGGCGCGCCCGCGATCCGCAGGGCCGGCCCCACGAACGCCCCGGCCGTGTCGACCGTGTCCATGCCGACCACGTTGCCGGTGCGGGCGCCGCCCGTCCCGCCGACGGCACCCACCGCGCCCACGGGGCCCGTCACGCGGGCTGCTCCGCACGGTCGGGAGTCGGGCCGGGCCTCCCGGGAGCGGTCGGCGGGGGCGGGGCGGCGGTCGGGGCCGCCGCGTACTCGGCCAGCGCGGCGTCCACCCCGGCGCCCGCCGCGACCGGGTGGCCGTGGCGCCGCAGCACCTGCTCCAGCGCGGCGAGCGTCGTCAGCACCGCGTCGCTCCGGGCGTTGTGGCCCATGGTCCCGATCCGCCAGATGCGCCCGTGCAGCGGCCCGAACGAGGTGCCGATCTCGATGCCGAACAGCCGCAGCAGGTCGGCGCGGACCGCCTCGCCGTCGACCCCGCCCGGGATCTCCACCCCGACGACGTTGTGCATCTTGTGGGCCGGGTCGCCGAAGACGTCGAGGCCGAGCGCCCGGACGCCGGCGAGCATCGCCCGCCCGTGGCGCCGGTGGCGCTCGACGGCGGCGTCGATCCCCTCCTCGACGAGCAGGCGCGCGCACTCCCGGGCCGCGTAGAGCATCGAGGTCGCCTCGGTGTGGTGGTTGAGGCGGCGCTCGCTCCAGTAGTCGAGCAGCATGGCGACGTCGAAGTAGTTCGACCGGATGCGGAGACCGGCGGGTGCCACGCCGCGTCCGCTGCTGCCGCCGCCGTCCCCGTTGGTGCGCAGGCCGGCCTCGACCGACCGGCGCCGCCCGATCACCTCGACGGCCCGGGGCGAGAAGGTCACCGGGGCGCTCCCGGACGGTCCCGCCAGGCACTTCTGCAACCCGGCGGTGGCGGCGTCGATCCCCCAGTCGTCCACCGCGACCGGGTTCCCGCCCAGCGACGCGGTCACGTCCGCGTAGAGCAGCACGTCGTGCTCGCGGCAGATCGGGCCGAGCTCGTCGAGGGGCTGCAGCATGGTCGTCGACGTGTCGCCGTGGACCATCGCCAGCAGCCGGGGGCGGACCGTGCGGATCGCCTCCTCGATCACCTCGACGGGGAAGACCCGGCCCCAGGGCACCTCGCGGGTGTGGACCTCGGCTCCGGCCCGGGCGGCGATCTCGGCGAGGAGGTGGCCGAAGCGGCCGAAGATCGGGACCAGCACCCGGTCGCCGGGCGCCAGCAGCGACACCAGCGCCGCCTCGATGCCGGCCCGGGCCGTGCCGTCGACCAGGAAGGTCGCCGGGTTCGTCGTGCGGAACACGGTCCGGTAGAGGGCCATGGTGTCGTCCATCAGGGCCGTCATGACCGGGTCGAACTGGCCGATCAGCGGCGTCGCCATCGCCCGCAGGACCCGGGGGTCGGCGTTGATCGGCCCCGGCCCCATGAGCAGCCGCGGCGGCGGGTCGAACGGCGGCGGGACGGGCGTGGTCACGATCGTTCTCCCGTGGCGCCCGTGGTGGCGGTGGCGCCCGCCGGAGCGGCCGCCGAAATTGGGTGATTCCGCGTTCCTCTGCCCCCGGAATCCACCCAAGTTCGCCCGCCGGTCTCGGCGTCGAGGGCGAGGAGGGTGTCGCACAGAGCCTGGGCGCCGGC
Source organism: Acidimicrobiales bacterium (assembly GCA_036563745.1). GTDB lineage: Bacteria > Actinomycetota > Acidimicrobiia > Acidimicrobiales > VFJN01 > DASXTK01. Next base: position 2,357 of record DATCLV010000368.1, read on the forward strand.
GACCAGGTGCTCGGCGGCGGTGTCCTCGTCCGGGGCGTGGCTGATCCCGCCCCGGCTGGGGACGAAGATCATCCCCATCGGCACGTGGGCGCCGAGGACCTGGGCGTCGTGACCGGCGCCGCTGGGCAGCTCGGTCCACGGTCGGCCGGTCGCCGCCACCACCCGGCGGATCGTCCGCCGCACCCGGTCGTCGGCCGGCGTGGGGGCGACCCGCTGGCCGGGGGTCACCGTGATGTCGACGCCACGCCGGCGAGCGATCCCGGTGAGCCACGAGGTGACGACGTCGGTCGCCGCGTCGAGCCGGTCGGGGTCCTCGTCGCGCAGCTCGGCCGCGAGGCGGACGTGCCCGGGGACGACGTTCCCGGCGCCCGGGTGCGCCTCGATGCGACCGCAGGTCGCCACCCGCACGACGCCCTCCCGGGCCAGCGCCTCGACGGTCAGGACCAGCTCGGCGGCGGCGGCCAGCGCGTCGTGCCGCCGGTCCATGGGGGTCGTGCCGGCGTGGTTCGCCCGGCCCCGGACGTCGACGTCGAGCGATCGACGACCGGTGACCGCCGTGACCACCCCCAGGTCCCGCTCGGCGGCGTCGAGCACCGGGCCCTGCTCGATGTGCAGCTCGACGAACGCCTCGACCGTGGCGAGGTCCCAGCGCGCGGTGGCGAGAGGGCCGGTGGCGTGGGCGGCGCGGAGGCGTTCGTGGAGCGGGACGCCCTCGTCGTCGGGGGTGCCGAGCTCGGCCTCGGTGACCTCGCCGACGATCGCCCGGCTCCCCACCATGCCGGCCGTGCCCCGGGCGCCCTCCTCGTTGGCGAAGGCGACGGTGACGAGGCCGTGCTCCAGGTCGACGTGGCCGGCGGCGAGCGTCGCCGCGACCTCGACCGCGGCGACGACCCCGTAGGCGCCGTCGAGCCAGCCGCCGTCGGGCACGGTGTCGAGG
>DATCLV010000370.1:0-14663 GCA_036563745.1 Acidimicrobiales bacterium
TACCCGACGTCGGGCCAGTCGAGGTCCGCTACGTCGTCGACGGCGACCGCCGGGTCGGTCTGGTCCAGGCGCACGACACCGGGACATGGCAGCCGGCCCTGGCCGTCGATCGCTCCGGGCACCTGGCCGAGCAGCCCAGTCCGTGCGGCTACTGCGGGACGGTCACCTGCGTCCGCTGCGAGGCGGCGACTGGGCCGTGCTGGCTGTGCGGGACCGCCATGTGCGGCCGGTGCGGCACGCTGACCGCCGGTGGATCAGCGTGCCGCGCCTGCGGCTCCCTGGGCCGCCTGGGCTGGCGCGGCAGGCGGCGCAAGCCGACGCTCGAAGGCGCCGTCCTCGAGGGCGAGGACGCCCGGCATCGGGTGGTCGTCGGCCCGGCTGCATCAGGGGCACGCGTGCTGCTGGTCTCCGCCGACGGTGACACCGCCACCCGCGGCGTCGCTCTGACGCCCGCCCAACGTGACCACCTGAACGACCTCGCTCGCAAGGCCCTGTTCCCCTAGCCACTCGCCTAGGTGTTGGCCTTGACGCCTTGCCTTCCGCTTCGCCACCTCCGTCCGCGTGCCCCGGCGCGACGCTGGCTGGAACGGGACCGTCTGCGATCTGGGAGCACCTCGGGCTGCTGTCCGATCGCGGGCACGCCCGGGCCTGGGATCGCAAGAAGGCGTGGGCATGAGGTCAGCGGTGTTACGCCGGAGAATGGGGGCACGGCGACGCTGGTGGTCACCGAAAGTGACACCTGGGGTGCGATCGACTCCACCGCCGTGCGAGCGCGCCGAGATCCAGGCCGTACTCGCGCAGGCCGCCTCTCGGTGCGGCCTGGTCTGGCGGCAGGACTGAGTGCCCGGACGGCCGTCAAGGATCCGGAGCGACGACAGGCTTGAGGGCGGCACCCGTCGCGGCGGCGGTGAGCGCCTCCGTGGCCCGGGCCAGCGGGAAGCGGTCGGCGACGAGGGCGTGCCAGGGATAGGTGGACAGGGTGGCGGCGACGAAGGCGAGCGCCGACGCGTAGTGGCGGGGCTCGGCGGACAGGATGCCGTCGACCGTCAGCTGGCGGCGCACCACCTCGGCGGCCGGGACCGCACCCGAGCCGCCCACCTGGCCGACGAGCACGTAGCGGGCGCCGGGGCGCAGGGCCCGCACGCCCTCGGCCGGGGCCGCCGCCGCGCCCGAGCACTCGAAGGCGACGTCGGCGCCGCCGGCGCCGACCGCCTCGGCCGCGGCGCCCGGCGGGACGGCGGTGGTGGCGCCGAACCGGGACGCCAGCGCCCGGCGCTCGGGGCGAGCGTCCACGGCCACGACCCGCTCGGCGGCCAGGTGGCGTGCCCAGGCGGCGACCGCGAGGCCGAGAGGGCCGGCGCCCTGGACGAGCACCGATCGCCCGGCCAAGCCTGCCGCCGCTTCGGCGGAGCCAACCGCCGACCCAGGGGCACCGGCTACCGACCCAGGGACACCGGCCGCCGACCCAACAGGGCCGGGCCGGCACGCCCGCTCGATGGCGTGGGCCGCGGTGCGGACCGCGCAGCTCGCCGCAGCGGCGACCGGGGCCGGGACCGCCGGCGGCACCCGCACTCGGCCGGCGCCGGCGACCACCACGCAGTGCCGGGCGAACGTCCCGGTCAGGTGAGGCGGTGTCCGCAGGGGCCAGCGTCCGTAGGTCAGCCGCTGGGGGCAGGCCGCCGGCCGGCGCCAAACCGCGCAGGCCCGGCAGCGACCGCACGGGGCGTGGGTCCAGACGATGCGGTCTCCCACCGCGGCCGGTCCGCCCGCTCCGCCCCCGTCCCCCACCACGACCGGCGCCCCGCACGCGACCACCCGCCCGCAGCCCTCGTGGCCGAGGATGGCCGGCAGCTCGAGCGGCCGGCCGGTCGTCACCTCGCCCCGCCACAGGTGGACATCGGTGCCGCACACGGTCGCCGCCTCGACCTCGACCAGAAGCTCGCCCGGTCCGAGGTCGGGCACCGGCACCTCCGTCGGTTCCAAAGGGCCGCCGGGCGACGACAGGACGGTGGCGGTCGTGGTCCGGGGCGAGGTCACGCCAGCCGACGACGTCACGTCACCCGAGCGACCGGCAGGTGCACGGCCTTGGACTGCGTGTAGCTGGTCAGCTCGTCGAGGCTCTCCTCGGTGCCGACGCCGCTGTCCCGGTGCCCGCCGAACGGCAGGCCGGGCCAGTGGACCGACACGTCGTTGACCCACACGTAGCCGGCGTCGATCGCCCGGGCGAGCGCCAGGGCGTCGCCGGTGCGGTCGGTCAGGACCGAGGCTGCCAGGCCGTAGCCGGTGGCGTTGGCCAGCTCGACCGCTTCGGCGGGCGTCCGCCACGGTGTGACCGTCAGCACCGGGCCGAACACCTCGGTGCGGAACACGTCTATGTCCGGGCCCACACCGTCGAGGACGGTCGGTGCGAACCAGTTACCCGCCGCGTAGGCGGGACCGGGCGGCCGGCCGCCCCCGGTCACCACGCGGGCGCCCTGGTCGCGGGCCCTGGCCACGGCCGCCGCCACCCGGCCGTGCTGCGCCGCCGAGCTGAGCGGGCCCATGCCGGTGGCAGGGTCGAGCGGGTCGCCGACCCGCACAGCGCGCAGCCGCTCGACGACGGCCTCTACGACGGCGTCATGGAGCGACGAGTGGACCAGGAGCCGGCTGGTCGACCCGCACGACTGGCCCGCGGTCCCGAGGTTCAGGCCCCGGACGGCGAGCTCGGCGGCGCGCTCAGGTGGGACGTCGTCGCAGACGACGAGCGGGTTCTTGCCGCCGAGCTCGAGCGTCACTGTCTTGACCGCGACCCGGGCGGCGGCCTCGGCGATGGTCCGGCCGGTGGCGACCGACCCGATGAAAGCGAGCCGGCGGACGTCGGGGTGGGCGACCAGGGCCCGGCCGACGTCGGCCGTGCCCTGCACGACTTGGACGAGCCCGTCCGGGAACAGGTCGGCGCACAACTCGGCCAGCACCTCGGCCGAGCGTGGCGCGACCTCCGACGGCTTGAGGAGCACGGCGTTCCCGGCCAGGAGCGGTGCGGCGAGCCGCGAGGCGGCGAAGAGCAGCGGGTGATTGAAGGCGACGATCCGGCCGACGACGCCGAACGGCTCCCGGAGGACCAAGTGCAGGCGCTCGGCCCCGCCGTCGACCGCCGAACCGGTGGCGACCGTGGCGTAGCCGGCGAACCGCTCCAGCGTGTCGGCCGCCATGTCGACGTCCGCCCGCATGCGCCGCAGCAGGTTGCCGGTGTCACGGGCGTCGAGCTCGGCGAGCTCCTCCCGCCGGTCCCGGAGCCGGGCCGCCAGCGCCGCGAGCGGGGCCGCCCGTGCCGTCGGTGCCAGCGCGGCCCACTCCGGCTGGGCGCGCCGAGCGCGGGCCACGGCGCGGTCGACGTCGGCCGGCGACGACGCCCGCACCCGGCCCAGCGGCGGCCCGCCGCACGGGTCCTCGCACACCAACCAGCCACCGGCCCCGGACGGCCCCACCTGAGCCCCGTCAGACCCCGGAGCGCCCGCCCAGGTCCCCAACAGCGACCCCACCGACGACCTCGCCCGGCTCACGACGGCGCCGGCGCCGCCGCCACCGGCCGCTCGCCCCGGACCGTGACCCGGCGAAGGATGCGGCGGGCCGCCGGGTCGAAGGCCGTGCGGGCGTGGAGCACACAGCGGTTGTCCCACAGGACCAGGTCGCCCGGCCGCCACCGGTGGTGGTACACGAACCGGTCCTGCTCCTGGTGGTCGAAGAGGCGGCCGAGCAGGGCGGCGCTCTCGTCCGGGTCGGTGTCGAGTAGCCGCACCGTCATGAGCCGGTTCACGTATAGCGCCGGCCGCCCGGTCACGGGGTGGCGGATCACGACCGGGTGAACGGCCCGCGGGGCGTCCGGATCGGGCTCGCCGCCGGCCCCAGCGCCCCCGGCCCCGGTCGGGTTGCCCGCGTAGTCGTAGACGTTGAGCGCCCGTAGGCCCCACAGCCGGTCGCGCAGCTCGCGGTCGAGCGTGGCGAACGCTCCGTAGGCGTCGGCGAACAGCGTGTCGCCCCCGACGGCGGGCACCTCGATCGCGTAGAGGAGCGTCGCCTGGCAGGGCTCTTCGTAGTAGCACTGGTCGGTGTGGAAGAGCATCTCCCCCTCGGGGAGAACGCCTTCCTTGCCGTCGACCCGGCGGTTGGCGACGTACATCGCCGCGCCGCCGGCCACCGCGTGGTCGGCGGCGGTCCGGACCCGCTCGAGCGGCCCCAGCCGGCTCGCGAATCCCATCTGGTCCTCGACCGACAGGTCCTGGTCCTCGAAGACGAGCACCTGGTGGTCGAGCCACGCCCGGTGCAGACGGGTGAAATCGGCGTCGGACAGGTCCCGCAGGTCCACGCCACGGACGCGGGCGCCGAGGCCCGCGCCCGTGGGCTCGATCGTCAGGGTCATGCGGTCATCTCCTCCCTCTCCGCCCGGCGGCCCCGCGGCCCCGGCTGGGACGAGGCCCGGCCCCGACCCAGCGACACCCAGGCCAGGCCGACGACGAGCACAAGGGGCAGGACCGAGCCCACCGTGGCGATCCGGGGCCCGGCGACGTCGGCCGCGGCGCCGTCCAGCAGCGCCGTGACCGGCCGGACGCCGAGGTAGGCGGCCGACCAGGCGGCCATCGCCCGTCCCCGCAGCCGGTCATCGACTGCCAGCTGAATGATCCCCACGGCGGTGGTCGACGACCCCACGAACCCGGCACCGGCCACCACCAGGGCCACGGCGGCCACGGGCTCGGACGGGGCGGCGGCCAGCCCGAGCATCCCGGCGATCAGGACGCCGGCGGCCGCCGCCAGCTGCACGAGCGTCGGCCGCCGGCGGGCGAGCAGCACGGCGCCGCTGACGGCCGCCCCGGCCCCGAAGCACGTCATGAGCCGGCCCGCGCCGCCGGCGCCAGAGCCGAGCACGCCGACCGCGTACGTCGGCGCGAGCGTCGACACGGGGTCGATGGCCAGCGACAGGGCAGCGACGGCAGCGAGCATCCACCCGATGCGCCTGTCGGCCACCACCTCGGCCAGCCGGGGCGCGGCCGGGCCGCGGGGCTCGGCCCGGTCCTGGGGGCGGGGCTGGACGACCAACATCACGGCGGCCAGCAGCGCGAACGACGCGGCGTTCAGCGCGAACGCCCAGCTCTGTCCCGGACCGGCCAGCAGGGCCGCCCCGAGGCCGGGCCCGATCGCCCGCCCGAGGGTGTAGGTGAGCGAGTTGGCGGTCACGGCTTGGGCGACCCGGCTCGGCCGGCACAGCAGGGGCACCAGCGCAGCCGCCGCCGGTTGGACGGCGGCCGCGGTGAGGCCCAGCAGCCCGGCGAGCGCGATCATCGACGCGGCCGAGGCCCGGCCGGTGGCCGACAGGACCGTGAACGCGGCACCGCACCCGGAGCACAGGAGGGCGAACCAGCCCACGACCGCCCGGCGCTCGTAGCGGTCGGCGAGCATCCCGCTCCACGGCAGGAGCAGGGCCACCCCGGCGAACTGGGCGCTGTTGGCCGCCCCGACCAGGGTGTTCGACCCGGTCTGCTGGAACACCAGGACGCCCTGGGCCAGGTTGTGCACCCACGTCCCGACCGTCGAGCCGAGGTTGGCCGCCAAATAGAGGCCGAGGCCCCGGGCGACGGTCGGATGATCGGCGGGACCATCGGCCGGGTGATCGGCCGGGTGATCGGCCCGCCGACCCCCCGAGCGACCGCCCGACCCCTCGCCGGCCGTCGCCGCGGAACCCGTCATCGCCGGCCGGCCACGGGCTCACACCCGGACCTCACCGTGCACGGTCGGCCAGAACAGGTCATCGACGGCCAGTGAGCCGGGTGGGACGAGGCCCTGGTCGGCGGCGTGGCGCAGGAACCGCTCGAGCGTGGCGCGGTTGGGCTCGAGGCCGTAGGGGAAAGGATCGCCGCCCGCCACGGCCTCGGCCTCGGCCATCCGGTCGGCGGTCCAGGGCAGCGGCAGGCGGGCCACCGTGATGTCTCGGAGCCGCTCGACGCTGCGCTGCTTGGCCTCCTCGAACGCGGCCAGGAGGTTGCGGGCCACCCAGGGGGAGGCCTCCAGCACATCGGCCCGGACGGCGAGGATGTGCATGATCGGGAACACGCCGGTGCGGGCCCACCACTCGCGCTCAACCGCCGGGGCGTTCGGCCACAGGCGGCGGACCGGCGCGGTGCCGGCCAGGAAGACGTCGGGCGCCCGGGCCGAGAGGGCGGCGTCGATCTCCCCCGCCGCCAGCATCTCGCTGAGCGATCGATCAGGCATCGGCTTGACCGACACCCCGACGGGCAGGGTGGCCGTGACCTTCTCGATCCGGCCGGGCTGGTTCACGCCGGCCTGCACCCACTCGACGGACGCCAGGTCGAGTCCATAGTCCTCGGCCAGCATCCCGCGGACCCAGACGCCGGCGGTCTGGGCCCATTCGGGCACGCCGACCCGGCACCCGGCCAGGTCGGCGGGCTCGGAGATCCGCCGGTCGCTCCGCACGTAGATCGCCGAGTGGCGGAAGGCGCGGGACGGGAACACCGGTACCGCGGACAGCGACTCGTCGCCCGCTGCCCGCAGGCTCGTGTACTTGGCCAGCGACATCTCGGACACGTCCCACTCGCGGTGCCGGGTGAAGCGGTAGAACACCTCCTCCACCGGCAGCCGCTGGGGGATGAGGTCGATGCCGGCGGCGGTGACCGTGCCGTCGCACAGGTCCCGCACGTGGTCGTAATCGCCGATGGCGAGGCTCAACCGCAGGCGGCTCATCCCCGCGCCTCCGAGCCGCCGCCCGACCCACCCGAGCCGGCGTCGGCCAGCGCCTCCTCGGTGAGCGACGTGTCGACGACGTCGCCAACGGTCAGCCCGGCCGTGGCCTCGTCGAGCTGGCCCGAGACCTCGAGGATGGATTCGACGCCCTCGATGTTCACGTGGCCGTCGGGTGGGTAGACGACATCGGTTCCCTGGCTGACGTACTCGTAGATGGCGTCGGCCTCGGCCTCGCTCTCGGGCTCCAGGTAGGCCTCGATCGTGTCCCGGATGAGCTGCTCCTGCTCCGGGTCGCGGATGGCCTCGGCAGCCCGGAGCACGGCCCGCACGACGGCGGCGGCCGTCTCCCGGTCCTCCTCCAGGAACGACGTGGCGACGACGAGGCCCGAGGCCTGGAACGGCACGTCGTTTTCCTCGGCGGGCAGCAGCACCTCGAGGCCGTTCTCCTCGACGGTGTGGCGGGCGGCGGGGTTGAGCAGGGCCATCTGGGTCTGACCGGTCTGTAGCGCGGCCAGGCGCTCGGCCTCGCCCCCGACCTCACGGATGTTCACGTCGGCGGGATCGACCCCGTTGGCCTCGAGGACGATCCGGGTGGCGATGTCGGTCTGGGAGCCCGCCCGGCTGATGGCCACGGCCCGGCCCTCGAGGTCGGACCAGTCGCCGATCTCGGGGTCGACGACGACGTCGAAGGAGAGGCTGTCGAGCCAGCCGGTGGTCATCCTGGCGTCGATGCCGGCGGCGACGCCGGTGATCAGCGATCCCGCCGCGCCACCTCCGACCTGCACGTCACCGGAGGCGAACGAGGTCATGAAGTCGGACCCCGAGTTGAAGTAGACGAACTCGACGTCGAGCCCTTCGTCCTCGAAGAAGCCGCCCTCCTGGGCGACGTAGGCGGGAAAGTGGTCGGCGGTGCCCTGCTGGGCGATCCCGAACGTCAGCCTGCCGCCGCCGGCGTCGCCGCCGCCGGACGTGTCGTCGTCCCCGCCACACGCGGCGACGACCAGGGCGAGGGCGGCGACCAGGCCGGCGGCGGCACGGTGGAGATGCCGTCGGGCACGCGTGGGGGTGGTGGGGCGTACGGTGCGGGTCATCGGATCCTCTCCGTCTCGGCGTCGGGCGCAGCCGGCCGCCCGGCGCGGGCCTCCTCCTGGATCAGGCGCCAGATCTCGTCCTCGTAGGCGTGGAACTCCGGGGTCTTCTTCAGGCCCAGCTCTCGGGGCCGCGGCAGGTCGATCCGGATGTCGGCCTTGACCCGGGCGGGCCGGGCGCCGAAGACGACCACCCGGTCGGACAGGTAGATGGCCTCGTCGATCTGGTGCGTGATGAACAGGGCGGTCTTGTTGGCTCGCGCCCAGATGCCGATCAGCTCCGCCTGCATGTACTCCCGGGTCTGGGCGTCGAGGGCGGCGAACGGCTCGTCGAGGAGCAGCACCGCCGGGTCGGTGGCCAGCGCGCGGGCCAGGTTGACCCGCTGCTTCATGCCGCCCGACAGCTGCCGGGGGTAGTGGTCCTCGAAGCCGGTGAGGCCCACCAGGTCGACCAGCTCCTGGACCCGTTGGCCGATCACGGCCTTGTCCCGGCGCTTGCGCCGGAGCTCGAGGCCCCAGGCGATGTTGCCGGCGACGGTGCGCCAGGGCAGCAGGCTGGGGTCCTGGAACACCATCGCCCGGTCCGGGCCCGGCGTGGTCACGGCCGTGTCGTCGATCTCGATGGCGCCGCCCACGAGGGGCAGGAGCCCGTCGACCGCGTTGAGGAACGTCGTCTTGCCGCAGCCCGAGGGCCCGACGATCGACACGAACTCGCCGTCGACGATGGTCAGGTCGATGCCGTCCAGCACGAGCGGCGCCTTCCGGCCATCCCAGCCGTAGCGGGCCCGTACCTGCCGGGCGCGTACACGCACGGGACGGTCGTGGTCGGCGCCCGCGTCGCTGGCCTGGCCGTTGACCATCCGGGCGTCGGCGGGGGCGCTCATGCGTGCCTCCAGGCGTCGAAGTGACGCTCCACGGCCTTGAACACCTGGACGAGCAGCATCCCGGCCACGGCGAGGATGGCGATGTAGGCCCAGGTGTTCTCGGTCTGGAACCGCGAGGCGGACTGCGAGAGCTGGTGACCGATCCCGGCCTGGGCGGCGAACAGCTCGCCGACGACCACGCCGATCAGGGCCCGGCCCACGGCGAGGCGCAGGCCGGTGAGCACGAACGGCACGGCGGCGGGCAACGCCACGGTGCGGAACACCTGCAGGTCGCTGGCGCCGAAGCTACGGGCGGCCTTGATCAGGTTCTCGTCGGTCGCTCGCACGCCCGCCGTGGTGTTGACGAGGATCTCGACCACGCACGACAGGAAGACGATGGCGATCTTCGACGAGGTCCCGATGCCCAGCCACACGATGATCAGCGGGGTGAGCGCGATGCGGGGTGTGGCGTAGAGAGCGGCGACGAAGGGGTCGAGCGCCTCGCCCAGCAGCTTGTACCAGCCCATGAGCACGCCGAGCGTGATGCCGACGCCGGCGCCCAGCCCGAAGCCCGCCGCCAGCTCGTAGCCGCTGACCCGGAGGTCCTCCCACACCTCACCGGTCCGGAACATCTCGACGAGGGCGCTCCACACGGCGCTCGGGCGGGCGAGGAACAACGAGTCGGCGGGTGCCAGGAGCTCGACGGCGACCAGGAACACCGCGATGGCGGCCGCGCCGACCAGCAGGGGCCGGTAACGCCGCCAGAAGCGGTAGGCCCGCGACGGCTGCCGGTCCTCCCACAGCTCAACGGGCGCGATGTCCGCCGCCGGCTCGTCTGGTTCCGCCAGCCGCGCCGCGGAACCGGTGGTCATCTCGCTTGCCACACGAGCCCCCTCCCGTATGTGTGGTCCGTAGAGCAGAATATGTTTCTGGAACGTATAGCAGCGCGCAGGAAGGCTGTCTAGAAGGGCCAGCGCCGACCCGGCCCGTCAGGCGGTGAGCCGGGCACCGAGGCGGGCCGCCGCGTCGAGCAGCACCTCGGCCAGCGCCTTCATCCGGCGTTCGGGCAGGCGGGCCGCGGGGGCGGCGCACGAGATCGCCGCCACCGCCACGCCGCGGGCGTTGCGGACGGCCGTCGCTACCGAGCTCACGCCGTCCTCGCTCTCGCCGGCGTTGACGGCGAAGCCCCGCTGCCGGGCGATCTCCAGCTGGGCCTCGAGCTCCGACCGGTCGGTTATCGAGTGCTCCGTCTCGGCCGGCAGGTCCAGCGTGGGCAGCAGCGTGCGGAGCGCGGCGGTGTCGAGCTCGGCCAGCAGGATCTTCCCCACCGACGTGCAGTGGGCGGGCAGGGTCATACCGACGCGGGACGCCACCCGGAGGGCCTTCTGCGACTCGACCGCGTCGATGTAGCGGACGCGGGCCCCCTCGAGCTGCGCCAGGTGGGAGGTCTCGCCGGTGACCTCGGCGATCTCGACCAGGAAGGGATGCGCCACGCTCCGGATGTCGAGCGCCTGCACGGCGGCCAACCCGATGTTCAGCAGCGCGGAGCCGGCCCGGTACACCTTCGTCGCCGGATCCTGCGCCACGAAGCCGTGGTGGACCAGCATCGCCAGCAGCCGGTGAGCCGTGGAGTTGGCGACACCGAGCCGCCGGGCGGCGTCGGAGAGCCGGATCTCGGGCGTCTCCCGCAGCATCCCCAGCAACTGCAACGCCCGGTCGACCGAGCTGACCGGGTAGGCGGGTCCATCCATGTCACCCATGGATGTTCTGTATAGCAGAAACAGTAGACGCCTGTAGGGAAACGATGGCAACCTGCGTCCGGTGAGCACTTCGAACCCTGCGCACGTGCCGGTGCGGGGCGCCGGCACCCTCGACGACCTGCCGCCGGTGCCATGGCACCTCGTCGACGGCGTGCTCGCCGAGCGGCTGGCGTCTAAGGTCGGGCGCCTCGGCTACCTTGGCGGGTTCTTTGCCCACCTGGCCCACGCCCCCGAGCCGCTGGCCGCCTTCGAGGCGTTCACCACCGCCGCCCGGGGCGCCCTCGCCGAACCGATCGCCGAGGTCATCGCCCTCACCGTCGCCTGCCAGGCCGGCAACCGCTACGAGCTCGGCCAGCACGAGCGCCTCGCCCTGACCCACGGCCACGCGCCGGACTGGATCCGGCGCGTCGAGACCGCGCCCGGCACCCTGGACGACCCCGTCGAGCGGGCGGCGGCCGAGCTGGCGGCCGCGCTGTGGCACCGGCGGACCGACGCCGCCCGCCGGGCGGTCACCGACCTCGTCCGCCTGGCCGGGGAGCCGGTCGCCGCGGCGGCACTGCTGCTCGGCGGCCGCTTCGTCGCCCACGCCGTCCTGTCGGCGGTGCTCGGGCTGGAGGCCCCGGTGGACTCGCCGCTGGCCGACGCCGAGGAGGCGCGAGCGTGAGCGGGACCGGGCCGGTCCGCTGGATCCGGGAGTCCGACGTCGTCGACGCCGTCGGCCTGCCCGAGGCCATCGCCGCCGTCCGGGCCGCGCTGGCCGACCAGGCCGCCGGGCGGGCTGAGACGATGGCCAAGGCCCACCTCGCCTGGGGCGACGGCCACACGCTCCACGCCATCGGCGCCCAGAGCGCGGGCGCGGGCCTCGTCGTGACCAAGACGTGGGCGCACACGGCCGGAGGGGCCACGCCGCTGGTCGTCGCCTGGGACCGGGAGACCGGGCGCCTCCGCGCCGTGATCGAGGCGTTCGCCCTCGGCCAGCTCCGCACCGCCGCCGTCTCGGCGGTGGCCACCGACCTGTTGGCTGCGCCCGACGCGGGGCGCGCCGCCGTGCTGGGCGCCGGCCGCCAGGCCCTGCCCCAGCTCGCCGCGCTCGTCGCCGTCCGCGACCTCGACGAGCTGGTCGTCTGGAACCGGACCCCGGCCGCCGCCGAGGCGCTGGCCGAGAAGACCGCCAAGGCCGGCATCGACGTCCCCGTCGCCGTGGCGGCGACCCCGGCCGAGGCGGTGGCCGGCGCCGGCGTGGTCACGACCGTCACCCGGGCCCGCGGGCCGCTCCTGGCCGCCGCCGACCTCGACCCCGGCGCCCACGTGAACGCCGTCGGCGCCATCACCCCCGAGCGCCGAGAGCTGGACGACGACGTCGCCGCCACGGCCAGGATCGTGGTGGCCGACGACCCCGACTCCGCCCGCCGACTGGCCGTCGAGCTGGCCGGCGCCGACCCGATCGTCCCGCTGTCGGCCGTCGCCGCCGGCCACCACCGCCGGGGCCCGGGCCGCAGCGTCTTCAAGGCGATGGGCATCGGCCTCGCCGACCTGGCCGTCGCCGCGGCCGTGCTGGAGGCGGTCGGCGGCGCCGACGCCGAGGCCAGTTCCGACACCGGGCCCGCTGCCGTGACGATCGACCACCCCAGCAAGCAGTTCCCCCGACTGGCCTGAGCACGCTGGAAGGAACCATGCCAAGCCCGTTCCGCACACCGAGCGCCGCCACCGGCAATCCCCCCTGGTCGCCGTTCGTCGTCCGGAAGGACGAGATCGAGGCCGAGATAGACCGGCTCGCCGCCGAGGGCGAACCGGGCCGGCGGACGTCGCTCATCGTCCACCCACAGGCGCCGGCGCACCTGCCGAGCCTGGCCCCGTCGGTGCGCGTCGCGCTCAACGTCGCGCTGCCCGGCGAGGCGACCCCGGTGCAGCGCACCAACGCCACGTCGGTCGGGTTCGTCCTGCAGGGAGAGGCGACCGTGCGCTGCGGCGACCAGACGATCGTCGCCGCCCGGCACGACGTCTGGAACGTCCCGTCGTGGCGTAGCACCTCGGTCGAGAACCGGGGGACGACCCCGTGCGTGTGGCTGAGCTACTCGAACGCCCCGCTCCTCGAGGCCCTCGCGGTCCACGTCCACCAGGAGCCACCCGATGACGACGCGCTCATCCGGTCCGACGTGACCCCAGCGCCGCGGGCCGACGAGGGCGGCAACCGCACCAGCCCGTACGGCGTGTTCCCGCTGGACGGCTCGGAGGCCCACCTGATGCCCTACGAGCGGCTGATCGCGCCGCCGGTGGTCCCCTCCCCCGCCCTCCACTGGCCGTGGACCGACGTCGCCGCCCACCTCGACAAGCTCGAGGCGCTGGGTGCCGAGTACGTCGGACGCCGCCTCTACCTGCTCTACAACCCCGCCACCGGGCGGACCAACGGCACCACGACCACGTTCTTCGCGACGATCACCCGGCGCCCGCCCGGCATCGTCGACCGGCCCCACCGGCACGTGTCGGCGGCCATCAACTACTTCTTCCACGGGTCGGGCTGGAGCATCATCGGCGGCCAGCGCTACGAGTGGGCGGCCGGCGACCTCATGCTCACCGCGCCGGGGTGGATGATCCACGGACACGCCTCCAACCAGGGCGACCATGTGTACGAGCTGACGATCCAGGACCAACCCCTGCACATCGCCATCGAGTCGCTGCTGTGGCAGGAGGACCTGGGCCGGGCGCCCCGGGTCCTGGGCGCTGAGGCGGGCTTCGCCACCAACCGCGAGGCCGTGGGCACAGAGGGGGTGTCGTGATCCGGCTTGACGACGGGTTCCTGCGGGGCTCGCTCCCGCCGCTGGTCACGCCGTTCCGCGACGGCGCGGTCGACTACACGGCGTACGAGTCGCTGGTCGAGCACCATGTCCGCTCCGGCAGCTCGGGCGTCGTGGTGGCCGGCACCACCGGCGAGCCGGCGCTGCTCTCGGTGGCCGAGCGCCGTTCCCTCCTGGAGGCCGCGGTGTCGGCCGCCGACGGCCGCATCACCGTCATCGCCGCCACCGGCGCGCCCAGCCACGCCGACACGGTCGAGCTGACCGAGCACGCCGCCGCCGCCGGCGCCGACGCCGTGCTCGTCGTGACACCCGCTTTCACCCGGCCGCCGCGCCGCGGCCTGCTTGACTTCTTCGCCGACGTCGCTGCCCGGGTCGAGCTGCCGTTCCTCGTGTATCACATCCCCGGCCGGGCGGCGGTGAGCATCGACGCCGCGTTCTGCGAGGAGCTGGCCGAGCGGTCGGACCGGTTCTGCGGGGTGAAGCACGCCTCCACCGACCTGGGCTTCGTCACCGACGTGCTGGTCCGGCTCGGCCCCGAGTTCCGGGTCCTGGTCGGGCTGGAGGAGCTGTCGTTCCCGATGCTCGCCCTCGGCGCGGCGGGGACGGTCAACGCCGTCGCCAACGTCGATCCGGTCCGCGTCGCGGCGCTTTCGGGGGCGGTCGACGCCGGTGACCTGGCCGGCGCCCGCCGCCTGCACTACGAGCTGGCCGAGCTCAACCGGGCGGTCTTCTTCGAGATGAACCCGATCTGCGTGAAGTACATGTGCCGGCGGGTGGGCGTGCTGGAGCGGAACGAGCACCGGCTACCCCTGGTACCGGCCTCGCCCGAGCTGGAGGCCCGGCTCGACGGCGTCCTGGCCCGTGCCGGTCTGATCTCGGACGAGGAGGAGGCAGCTCTGGCCCGTACGTGACCGGGAGGGCGGCGGGTCAGTCGGGTCCGCCAGCCGAGGCCTCTTGGCCCTTTCGGGCCTCCCGGTCCTCGGCCGCGCGGACGCGGCTCGATCCGGGCCGCGGGAGCACGGTGCGGGCCCGGTCCCGGGCGGCCGCGGCGGCGTCGATCTGGCCGGCGGCCGCCTCGGACCGCCACTGCGACTCGAACCAGACGGCGGCGTGGACCACGCCGTCGGGGATCTCCGCCGCACCCGGGGCCATCGTGAGGACCCGGCCGCCGGTGACCGCCAGCAGGGCCGTCATGCGACGCGGTCTCGCCCGCGGCCGCGCCCGCGACCTCGCCCACGATGACGAGCAGGGCGCATCGGGTGGGGTCGAGCAGGCCGTCCATCCCGCCGTCGGTCGTATACGAGATGCCGGCGGGGGTGGGTTTCCCGCCGGTCACGCCTCCGGCACGAGTGCCTGCATGTGTTCTTGTGTGTGCAGGCGCAACACCCCGGTGACCCGGCGTCGACACGTCTCGTATACACCCGG
>DATCLV010000373.1:0-3346 GCA_036563745.1 Acidimicrobiales bacterium
GGTGGGAGGTGCGGCCGAGGCGGGGGACGAAGCGGCCGACGGTGGACTCGTAGCGGCGGTAGGCGTCGCCGTGGACGCGGCGAAGGTAGGGCTCCTCGACCCCGCGGACCTGCGCCTCGAGGGCGACGAGAAGGCTGACGAGGCCCACCGCCGAGAGGACGTTGGGGACCATGAGCGCCAGGCCGATCGCCGTCACGAGCATCGCCGAGAAGATCGGGTTGCGGACCACGGCGAAGGCGCCGTCGGTCACGAGCGCGGTGCGCTCGCCGGGGTCGACGCCGATCCGCCACGACGTGCCCATCGACAGCTGGGCGAGGAGGGTCAGGACGACGCCGGCGGTCGCGAGCGCCAGCCCCGCGCCGGCCACGACCGGGGTGTCGAGCGCGGCGATCGGGTCGAGCCCGGCCAGGTCGGCGAGCGGCGCCGCCAGCCCGATCAGCAGGGCGACGAAGAACCCCACGCCGGCGACGACCTCGAGGGGCCCGGACCGGCCGGACAGGCCGCGGAACCCGCTGTCGCCGGTCCGCCGGAGCATCACGATGGTGCGCACCCCGAAGGCGAGGACGAACCAGGCGGCGTAGAGCACGAGCGCGGCGACGGTCACGACGCCACCCCTTCCTCCACCTCGCAGACCGGGCCCAGCTGGGCGCCGAGCGAGAGCAGGTCGCCGAGGGCGTGGGCGAGACGGGGGTCGGCCAGCTCGTAGCGCTGGCGCCGGCCCTCCTGGGTGGCGACGACGAGCCCGCAGCCCCGCAGGCAGGCGAGGTGGTTCGACACGTTCGCCTTCGTGAGCCCCAGGTGCTCGGCCAGTTCGGTCGGGTAGTGCGGCCCGTCGAGCAGGCACAGCAGGATCTCGCAGCGGTTGGGGTCGGCCAGCGCCCGCCCGATCCGGTGCAGCGCCACGACCGGCAGCCGTTCGACCATGTCGTCGATTGGTACAGCAAGTGCTGTACTACAGTCAAGGCTGAACTGTTGGGCCGGCGCTCGACGGGGTCACGCCGCG
This sequence comes from Acidimicrobiales bacterium, assembly GCA_036563745.1. Lineage (GTDB taxonomy): Bacteria > Actinomycetota > Acidimicrobiia > Acidimicrobiales > VFJN01 > DASXTK01. The sequence continues at coordinate 1,004 of DATCLV010000373.1, forward strand.
GCGGCGCGCGGCGCGCGGTGGGTGACCCCGTCGCCCGTGGCTCACGACGGGCCGAGGCCGGGGGCGCCGGGCGTGCCGGCGATGAAGCTGAAGTGGATGCCGGCCAGCTTCCAGTCGCCGTCGCGGCGCGTGGCGATCAGGGTGGCGCGCGTCGCCTCCGGGATCGGGTGGCCCATGGCCGTGCCGTGGGCGTTCCACCGGGCCGTGGCGACCGCCGTGTCGCCGTACTGGCGGGTCTCGACCTCGCTGAGATCGAGGCGGTCGTAGCGCAGCCCGTTCTCGTACCGGGCCAGCCAGGCCGGCTTGGGCAGCACGAAGCCGACGGGGCCGATGCCGACGAAGTCGTCGGTGAGGAGCTGGTCGGTGGCGGTGGCGTCGCCGGCCTGCTCCGCGGCGGCCCAGCTGTCGAGGAAGGCGGCGAAGTCGCCGGTGGTGGTGTCGTCGGTGGTGGTCATGTCGGTGCCTCCGAGGGGGTGGTGGGTGTGTCGGTGCGCCCGGCTCCGGCGCTGTTGGCGCGCAGCCGGGCGAGCAGGGAGCGGAGGGTCGCCTCCTCTGCCGGGTCGAGGCCCGCCCGCAGCCGGGTGTCGAAGGCGACGACGCGGGTCAGCAGCCGTCGGAAGGTCTGCCGGCCGGCGTCGGTCAGCTCGACGCGGTGGGTCCGGCGGTCGGTCGGCACCCGGGTCCTCGTGACGAGCCCTTCCGCCTCCATGCGGTTGAGGTGGTGGGTGAGCGTCGCGCCCTCGATGCCGATCGCCGCCGCGATTCCGCGCTGCGTGCTCCCGTCGTCGCGGGCCAGCGTCGTCAGCACCTGCCAGGTCGGCAGCGACCCGCCGGCCTCGGCGAGGGCCTGGTCGAACGCCGTCGCGAGCAGCCGGCCCGTGCGGGTCACGTCGAGGCCCAGTGGCAGCTGGTGGTGGTCGGGAGGGCTCACACCGAGAACGTTAGACATCTAATCATTAGATGTCAATGCATCCGGATGGGCAGGCGCGTCACGCGATCCGGTGGAGGGTGTTGCGGTCGGTGTGGGCGAGCGGCTCGGGCAGCGGGCGCATCCGCAGCGTGGTGGTCTCCCGGTAGCTCCACGTGCCGTCGCGGTTGGTGGTGATCGTCGCCCGGTACCGGAGCGAGCTCGCGTGGGCCGCGAGGTAGCGGCTCTCGCCGATCGCCCGGTCGGGGTCGTGCGCCCGGTCGGGGCCGTGGCGGTCGGCCGCCAGGCGGAGCTCCCGGTCGTCGACCCCGGCCGTGCCGCCGGCCAGCACGGCGACACCGCGGGGGACGACGAACGCCCGGAGCACCTCGCCGCTGTCGGGGTCCCACAGCCAGTAGCCCACCTCGGTGTGGAACGGGATCGACTCGTCGGCCCGCCACATCGTCGTCCGATGGTCGAGCCCGAACAACCGCTGCCGGCCGTTGCGGACGGGACCGAAGGGCTCGAACGTCGCCCGCTCCCGGTAGGGGGTGCAGACGACCCTGCCTCGCTGGTGCGAGTAGGCGACGTCGACGCCGCCGTCGCCCTCCCAGGCCCCGGCGAGGGGAGCGAGCGGGCCCCACTGGCGGTCCATCGGAACCGTCCCCCGCGCTAGACCGCCGCCGCTGACGACGACGACGGCGGCGACGGGGACGGGGACGGGGACGGGGTCGAGCGGGCGAACCAGTCGGCGAACCGGGTCGGGCCGAGCTCTGCGCCGTCGGCGGGGACCAGCGTCCGCTCGTCGAGGAGCGCCCCGAAGTACCGCGCCTGCGGGTCGGCCACGACCGTGCGGGGGTCGTCCCCCGCCGCCAGCACGTACCGCACCAGCTCGTCGAGCCGGAACCGCTCGGGCCCGGCGACCTCGACGATCCCGCCGAGCGGCCGGCCGACCGCGACGCGGGCGACCGCCGCGGCGACGTCGTCGGCCGCCATCGGCTGCACCAGGACGGGGGCGAGCCGCACGGTGCCGCCGTCGGTCGCGGCCTGGGCGATGCCCGGCAGGAACTCGAAGAACTGGGTGGCGTGGACGATCGTCGACGGGATCGGCGAGGCCGTGAGCAGGTCCTCCTGGGCCTGCTTGGCCCGGAAGTAGCCGCTCTCCTGCAGCCGGTCGGTACCCACGACCGACAGGGCGACGTGGTGGCGCACGCCCGCGGCCGCCTCGGCGGCAAGCAGGTTCCCGGTCGAGGTCCGGAAGAACGCCAGGACGGCGTCGTCCTCGAACGACGGCGAGTTCGAGACGTCCACGACCACGGACGCGCCGGCGAGCACCTCGTCGAGGCCCTCCCCGGTTAGCGTGTCGACGCCCGTGCCCGGGGACGCGGCGATGGCCTCGTGGCCGTGCCGGTCCAGCAGCGCGACGACCTTCGAGC
>DATCLV010000375.1:0-4746 GCA_036563745.1 Acidimicrobiales bacterium
GACCCCTTCGTCCGCTGCCGCTACTGCGACCCCGACGGCCTCGGCGTGGCCGATCGCCGGCGGGAGTGGGAGCGCAAGCGCGACGACCCGCTGGTGCGCCCCTACGCCGAGCTGGCCGAACCGTCGCCGGAACCGCCACCCGACCCCGGTGCGGGCGCCGGCAGCAGCAGCGGTACGGGTGCCACCGGGACGTCCGGCAGGGCGTCCGGCGCCAACCCGTCGACCATCGCGGTGGTGCCGGCATGAGCGCGGTCCCCGGCACCGACGGCCGCAACGGCCACGACGGGGCCCACCCCGACCACGCCGCCACCGAGCGGATCCGCACCGCGCTCGACGAGACCCTGTTCGTCGAGGCCGGCGCCGGCTCGGGGAAGACCCGGGCGCTGGTCGACCGGGTGATGGCGCTGGTGCTCGACGCCGGCGAGCCGCTGCACGCCATCGCCGCCATCACCTTCACCGAGAAGGCGGCAGCCGAGCTGCGCGACCGCATCCGCCACCAGCTCGAGGTGGCCGGCGCCGCCGCCCGTCGCGACGGTCGGGCCGAGGTCGCCGCCCGCTGCGTCGCCGCCCTCGACGACCTCGACGGCGCCGCCATCGGCACCCTCCACTCGTTCGCCCAGCGGATCCTGTCGGAGCACCCGGTCGAGGCCGGGCTGCCGCCCCGGGTCGAGGTGCTCGACGAGGTGGCGTCGCTGGTCGCCTTCGACGACCGGTGGGCCGAGCTGGTCGACGACCTGCTCGACGACGAGGCGCTGGCCCGGCCGATCCTGCTGCTCACCGCGGCCGGTGTCCGGCTCACGGCACTGCGGGAGATCGCCCTCTCGTTCAACCAGAACTGGGACCTGGTGGCCGAGCGGGCCTCCGACGAGGCGCCGGCGCTGCCCGAGTGGGAGTCGCGCCTCGCGGCCATCGTCGACGCGGTCGAGCAGGCCTGCAACGAGCAGGAGCACTGCTCCGACGACTCCGACCCGCTGTGCTGCCTGCTGAGGGAGCTGGAGCAGTGGGTGCACCAGGTGCGCACCGCCCCCGACGAGTCGGCCCGGCTGGCGCTCACCCGCCCGGAGGGCGGCCGCCCGAAGGCCAGCCCCAACGGCAAGGGCGCCAAGCCCCGCTGGGCCAAGGGCTACGACCTCCCGGCGCTGCGGGCCCAGCTGAAGGACCTCATGGAGCAGTGCGACCTGCTGGCCAACGAGGTGACGCACGCGGCGCTCCAGCAGGTGGCGGTGGAGCTGCGCCGGTTCACGCTGGAGGCGGCCGAGCATCGGCGGCGCGACGGCCGGCTGGAGTTCCACGACCTGCTGGTGATGGCCCGCCAGGTCCTGCGCGACCCGGAGCACGGGCCGGCGGTCCGGGCGGCGCTGCACGACCGGTACCGGCGGCTGCTGCTCGACGAGTTCCAGGACACCGACCCGATCCAGGTGGAGCTCGCGGTCCTGGTCGCCTCGCCCGACCCCGACGCCGGCGGCAAGCCGTGGCAGGAGATCGAGCCCGCGCCCGGGCGCCTGTTCTTCGTCGGCGACCCGAAGCAGTCGATCTACCGGTTCCGGCGGGCCGACATCGCGCTGTTCCTCCGAGCCGCCGAGCACTTCGGCGGCGGCGCCGACGGCGCCGGGTCGGGGCACCGCCTGTCGCTGACCACCAACCACCGCTCCGGCGAGCGGCTGGTGGCGTGGATCAACGAGGCGTTCGGCCGGCTCATCACGCCGGGGCCGACCCCGTTCTCGCAGCCCGGGTTCGAGCCGTCGGTGGCGGTCCGGCCCGACGCCCCGGAGGGTCCGGCGGTGTCGGTGATGGGCCGCACGGCCCACGGCGACGGGCCCGCGGCCGACGAGCTGCGGGCCCGCGAGGCGGCCGACGTCGCCACCGCGGTCAGCCGCATCCTGCAGGAGGGCTGGCAGGTGGACCGCTCGCCCGACTGGCGGGATCCCGACTGGCAGCCGGCCCGGGCCGGCGACATCACGATCCTGCTGCCCACCCGCCTGTCGCTGCCGTTCCTGGAGGACGCGCTCACCGAGGCCGGGCACGCCTACCGGGTCGAGTCGGCGTCACTGGTCTACGGCGGGCGCCTGGTGCGCGACGTGTTCCTCACCCTGCGGGCGATCGACGACCCGTCCGACGAGCTCGCCGTGGTCGCCGCCCTGCGCTCTGCCCTGTTCGGCTGCGGCGACGACGACCTGTTCCTCTACCGGGAGGCGGGCGGCAGCTTCGACCACACGGTCCCCCCGCCCGAGACGGTGCCCGAAGACAGCCCGGTGCGGGCCGGTCTCGCCTACCTGGGCGAGATGCACCGTCAGCGGCGCTGGCGGACGCCCAGCGAGATGGTCGACCGGGTGGTGCGCGACCGGCGGGTCCTCGAGCTGGGCGGCAACGAGGGCCGGGCCCGCGACCTGTGGCAGCGGATGCGGTTCGTGGTCGACCAGGCCCGGGCGTGGACCGACACCTCCCACGGGACGCTCCGCCAGTACCTCGACTGGGTGCGCCAGCAGTCGTCGCCGGGCAGCCGGGTGGCCGAGGCCGTCCTCCCCGAGACCGACGACGACGCCGTGCGGATCATGACGGTGCACGCCGCCAAGGGCCTCCAGTTCCCGATCACGATCGTGGCCGGCCTGTCGACGCAGCCCCAGGCGCGGCTGGCGGGTGCGCAGGTGGTGTGGCCGCCCGACGGGTCGTGCCTGCTGAACGTGGGCAAGAAGGTCACGTCGCCGGCGTTCGAGGCGTGGCGACCGCTGGACGAGCAGATGTCTCACGACGAGCGCATCCGGCTGCTGTACGTAGCCTGCACCCGGGCCCGCGACCACCTGGTGCTGTCGCTGCACCGACGCACGCGGTCGCAGGCGCCTGCGTCACCGGCGCGCCTCACGAACGCCGAGCTTCTGGTCGACGCCCTGGGCGACGACCTCGACCAGCTGCCCGACGCCACGGTCGGGGCGTCCCTGCCGCTGGTCGAACCGGCGCCGGCCATCGAGGTCGCCCCGCCGGCGGCGGCCGAACTGCCGCCGTTCGAGGTCTGGCGGGCCGAGCGGGAGTCGGCGCTGGCGGCCGGGGCCCGGCCCCGCACGGTGGCCGCCACCGCGCTGACCGAGGAGGGCGAGCCGGACGCCGACTCCGATCCCGGCCTCCGGAAGCGGCCGGGCGACCTCGACCTGCCGCCGTGGCGCAAGGGCCGCTACGGCACGGCCGTCGGTCGTGCCGTGCACGGGGTGCTGCAGCTGATCGACCTGGCGACGGGCGCGGGCCTCGACGAGCTGGTGGCGGCGCAGGCGGCCGCCGAGGGTGTGACCGGCCACGAGGGTCGGGTGGCCACGCTGGTCCGGGCGGCGCTCGACGCGCCGACGGTCGCCGAGGCCGCCGCCAACCCCCACTGGCGGGAGGTGTACGTCGGCGTGCCGCTGGGCGGCGACCAGACCTTGGAGGGCTACGTCGACCTCCTGTACCGGCGGCCCGACGGTCGCCTGGTGGTGGTCGACTACAAGACGGGCCCCGAGTCCCCCGACGACCCGCTCGACGAGCTGGTCGAGCGCTACCGGCTCCAGGGCTCGTCGTACGCGCTGGCGGTCGGTGAGGCCACCGGCGAGCCGGTCGACGACGTCGTGTTCCTCTTCCTCACCCCCGACGGTGCCGTCGCCCGCCACCTCGACGACCTCCCCTCCGCCGTCGCCACGACCCGCACCCTGATCGAATCCCACCGCTTCACCCTCACCGACTGACCCCACTCCCGCCGAGCAAAAGTCGACTCCGACGGCCCCAACCCGTCCGGCGCCAGGCCCTCCAGGCCAGGCGGTCGTCGCCGTGGTTCACGGTCGCCGCCAGAACGATGCTGCGCCCCCAAGGCACCAGCTCACCCCGGTCACCGCCGCCTGCCGCGCCGCCCTACCTGACAACCGCCACGCCACCGCCCCTCCCACGAGGCGGCGCCCCCACCCCGACTCGCCACGCTCACCGGACCATCGACGGCCAGACACGCCAGCCCGGCCACTCCAGCGACGGGCCGCAACGAAGGCAACGCACCCGCCCTCTGCCAAATTCATCCCGCGATACGCCACGTCGACGGCCTCGCTCGTGGTCATGGGGAGCGACGACCAGCAGTCGCCGCGCTCACCGTGGCGTCGGGGGCCAGGCCACGGTCCAGCGTTGCCGCCAGAACGATGCGACGAGCCACCCCGGGGGGCAACGCACCCGCGCCTGCCGGCTCACCCCAATCACCACCAGCAGGCGCACCGCCATGCCCGACACGGCCCCGCCCGCCGTTCCAGCCAGGTCCGCCAGCCACAGCCGACCGTGCCGACGCCCCTCCCACGAGGCGGCGCCCCCACCCCGGCTCGCCACGCCCCCCGGGCCTCGACGGCCAGACCAACCCACGGTGGCTGCTGAGAACGACAAAGGCAACGCACCCGCCCCTCTGCCAAATTCATCCCGATACGCCACGTCGACGGCCTCGCTCGTCGTCATGGGGAGCGACGACCAACAGTCGCCGCGCTCACCGTGGTGTCGGGGGCCGCCAGACCATGGTCCAGCGTTGCCGCCAGAACGATGCGACGAGCCACCCCGAGGCCAACGCACCCCCAGCCCGCCGGCTCACCCCGATCACCACCAGCAGGCGCACCGCCATGCCCGACACGGCCCCGCCCGCCGTTCCAGCCAGGTCCGCCAGCCACAGCCGACCGTGCCGACGCCCCTCCCACGAGGCGGCGCCCCCACCCCGACTCGCCACGCCCACCGGGCCTCGACGGCCAGACCAACCCACGG
>DATCLV010000378.1:0-3331 GCA_036563745.1 Acidimicrobiales bacterium
GCAGGAGCGCGTGCTCCCGTCCGATGCCCCGCCCGGCACCCGTCACGATCGCCACCCGTCCATCGCAGATTCCCATGTCGTCCCCCTGGGGCTCGAGGATTCGCCGGCCGAGCGGAGACTATTGCGACACCCCCCGACGACAGAAGTTCGCCCCCACCAGCGGACCCGCCACCTGATCGCAGGGATTTCTCAATCGAACCGTCACAGGGGGTGGTTGGGAATGGCCCCCTGGCACGTGGCAGGGTTGTTGCCTTGTGGGCGGGGCAGCCCCACATCCGCGTCGGACCCATCACGGGAGATCTGGAACCATCGACAGCGACGGCAAGCCCCAGGGCATCGCGGGCCACGAGGACCAGGGCCCCACGGACCTCGACGCCACGACGACGGCGGACCACAGCGACACGACGACCGGCGATCCCGCCGGGCGCGCCGGGTCGGGTGCCGGCGCGCCCGGCAACGGCAGCGCCGCCCCCGGGCCCAACGGCCAGGGCTCGGAGGAGCCTGCGGTCACGACCCAGATGGAGGCCATCGACGCCCCGGCGCCGGTCGAGGAGCCCTCGGCTCCCGGTGCGCCGGCGTCGAGCGCCGAGGAGCCGCCGGTCACCACCCAGATGCCGGCCGTCGACGAGCCGGCGCCCCCGTCGACCGAGCCCGGCACGTCGGGCACCCCGGGCACGACGGGCTCCCCGAGCCCGGCCGGCCCCCAGCCGGGCCCGAGCGCGGGGCCACCGGTGCCGCCCGGCCTCGAGGAGCCTGCGGTCACCACCCAGATGCCGGTGGTCGACGCCCCGTTGCCCCCGGTCGAGCCGACGATCCCCTCCGGGGAGCGCCCGGCCGCGATCCCGTCGGGCGAGCGGCCCGCCGCCTTCCCCTCTGGCGAGCGCCCCGCGGCCGGCGCCTACGCCTCGGGCGAGCGGCCCGCCGCCTACGCCTCCGGGGAGCGGCCCGCGGCCGGCGCCTCGGGCGAGCGCCCGGCGGCCACGGCGGACGGCGAGCCCAGCGGCGAGCGCCCCCGCCACCTGAAGTCGGGGTCCTTCAAGGCCGAGTCCGGCGAGGGCGGCGCGGGCCTCCTGCAGCAGGACCTCCCCCGCCTCCTGGCGATCGCCGCCGCGCCCGCGCTCCTGGTGCTGCTGATCCTGGCGTGGGCCGTCGACACGGCCACGCACTCCGGCCAGGTGCTCCGCAACGTCGAGCTGGCCGGCACCTCGATCGACGGCACCAAGGAGGACGAGCTCCCGGGCATCGTGGCCGAGCTGGCCGCCGACCTGGGCGCCCGGAAGGTCACGATCACGTCCGGCGACCTCGTCTACGAGAGCACCGCCGCCGAGCTGGGCCTGCGGGTCGACGAGGACGCCACGGTCGACGCCGCCATGGACGCCGGCCGGGGCAGCGCGATCTTCCTCCGGCCCTTCGAGTGGGTCGGCTCGTTCTTCTCGTCCCGGAAGGTCGACCTCGACCTCACCGTCACCGACGCCACCACCGCCGAGACCCTGCAGCGCCTCCAGGGCGCCGACCACCTGCAGCCGGTCGAGCCGCAGATCCAGCTCACCGGCAACGGGTTCACGGTCGTCCCCGGCGAGCCGGGCACCGGGATCGACGCCGAGCAGGTGGCGTCCGACCTGCTGGCCACCGCCCAGGACTCGCCCGGCGGCGGGACCATCGAGATCGTCGCCGAGCCCCAGGAGCAGGCGCCGAACTTCAGCGACGAGCAGGCCCAGGCGCTCGCCGACCGGGCCAACGAGATGACCGCCGACGGGCTGACGCTCAAGGCCGGCGACACGAGCACCACGGTGCCGGCCCAGACCCTCCGGGGCTGGCTGAGCCAGACCGTCACCGACGGGCAGCTCGACCTGGCCTTCAACGCCGACGCCGCCAAGCAGGCGCTGCCGACGCTGCTGGCGGGCGTCAACCGGGAGCCCAAGAACGCCACCGTGGAGATGGGCCCCAACGGCCAGCCACGGGTCGTCGAGGCCCAGAACGGCATCGCCTGCTGCGACGAGAGCTCGGCGGACCTGATCTGGCAGGCGCTGCGCGAGGGCAAGGGCGAGGTGGAGCTCGAGACCACCGTCACCGAGCCCGAGTGGACCACCGAGGAGGTCGAGGCCTGGAAGGTCGTCGGCCCGGTGGGCGGCAACCGCGGCTGGCGGGACGGCCACGACCTCACCGAGGGCCAGCCGCCCGGCTTCACCACCTACCACCCCGCCGGCCAGGCCCGGGTGCACAACATCCACAAGATCGCCGACGACGTCCGGGGCGCCGTCATCCCGCCGGGCGGCGAGTTCTCGATCAACGATCACGTGGGCCGGCGCACCTACGAGAAGGGCTACGTCGACGCCGGGGCCATCCGGAACGGCCTGCACGTCGAGGAGGTGGGCGGCGGCATCTCGCAGTTCGCCACCACGATGTTCAACGCCGCGTTCTTCGCCGGCTTCGACATCCTCGAGTACCAGACCCACTCGGAGTACTTCAGCCGCTACCCACCCGGGCGCGAGGCCACGATGGGCATCCCGGGCAGCGGCCCCGATCTCCGGATCCGGAACAACTCGCCCTACGGTGTGCTCATCTGGACGTCGTACACCGACACGAGCATCACGGTGACCTTCTACTCGTCGCCCTACGCCCGCGGCGAGCAGACGGCCATCACCGAGCGGATGAACGGCGTCTGCCGCATCGTGACCACCACCCGGACCCGCACGTTCCCGGACGGGAGCACGAAGCAGGACACCTTCACCTCGCAGCCGTACCGCCCGGAGGGCAAGCGCTGCGACGGGTCGGAGATCCCGCCGCCCCCGCCCGAGACCCCGGGCCCGACGCGACCCAACGGGTGACGTGACCGCCGGCACCGTCGACACATCGGTGGTGGTCGTCGGTGCCGGTCCGGCCGGCACCGCGGCCGCCACCCGCCTGGCCCGGTCGGGGTTCGCCGTGACCGTGGTCGACAAGGCCCGGTTCCCCCGCGACAAGTGCTGCGGCGACGGCCTGACCACGGGCGCGCTGCGGCTGCTGGAGGAGCTGGGCCTCGACCCGGCCGCCGTGCCGTCGTGGCAGCGGGTGGACGACGTGGTGGTCCGCTCGCCGTCGGGCCGCGAGGTCACGTTCCCGATGCCGCGGGGTGCGGGCACCTACGCGGCGGTGAGCCGCCGCATCGACCTCGACGCCGCGCTGGTCGACGTGGCCCGCAGCGCCGGGGCCAAGGTGCTCGACGGCCACGCCTGCACCGGCGTGACCGAGCACGCCGACCGCGTCGAGGTGGAGGTGGCCGACTTCGGCACGCTGACCGCCGGCTGGGTCGTGGCCGCCGACGGCATGTGGTCGCCGGTGCGCAAGCACC
>DATCLV010000383.1:0-1990 GCA_036563745.1 Acidimicrobiales bacterium
GACCCCCTCGCCGCCGCCCTCTCGACCGGCCCCGCCGCCGCCCCGCAGGTCGCGATCAGCACCACCGGCGACGCCGGCCCCGCGCCCACGGTCGACGAGGTGGCCGCCACGGCGGCCCCGGCCACGCCCGCCACGCCCGCCGCGCCGGCGGCGCCGCAGGCACCCGCCACCCCGGCGTCCCCCCTGTCGCTGCTCGACGTCACCCCCGTGGTCGCCACCGCCCGCACCACCGTCGAGCAGGTCGCCGACCCGGTGCTCGAGCCCGTGAAGGGCGCCGTCACCCCGGTGGCCGACCCGGTGGTCGGGGCCGTGCGCCCGCTGTACGAGCCGGTCGCCACCCACGTCCTCACCCCGCTCTACGCGCCGGCCGCCGTCGTCGCTCCCGACGACGTGGCCGCCTTCCTCGTCGACCCGGTCGCCGCCCTCGAGGACGGCGCCGCCCCGGCCGCGCCCGCCGGCGCCTCGGCTGCCGAGCTCGGCGCGGTGGGCGAGGCGGCGGCGCTCGGCGCCCGGGCCGGCACGGTCGTCCCCGGCCCCGACGCCCTCGGCGAGGCCGACGACGCCGTCACCGGCCTCGCCCGCCGCTCGGCCGCCACCCTGGCCGACGCCCCGTTCGCCGCCGGCGACCAGCCGGCCGCCCCGACGGCCCCGGCTGCGCCGGCGCCCGTCGACCCCGCCGCGTCCCGCGGATCCCTCCCCGTCGCCCCGGCCGGCCCCGTCACGGGCGCCGCCGGTGGCGGCTCGGCGAGCGGGTCCCGTGACGTGCCCGACCGCGGCCACGGTGCCGTGGCCGACGCCGTCGCCGGCGTCCGGGCCATGGCGTCCGACCGCCGGGCGCTGGCGGTCCCCCGTGTGGTGGGAGCCTCGGTGAACGCCGGGTCCCGCCCCGCGGTCACCCCCGACTAGACGGTCTCACCCGCCGGCCCGACCGGCGACCCCCGACGCGCCCCGGCGGACCCGCCGCGCGGCGGTCGGCGCGTGGTCGCTCCTGCGTCGGCGGCGGGACGAGCGCGGCGGCGCACCCCCTCGGCCCCCTCCCGCCGAGCGCGCCGCCCCTCCTGTCTGCCGCGGTCTGGCGCGCAAGGCCGTGCAGACGTCCAGCCAAACCACAACCAACTCCACGAAGGAGCAATGCAATGAAGATCCGCAAGATCGCTGCTGCCAGTGTCCTCGCCGGCCTCGGCTTCCTGTTCGCCGGCTCCAACGCCGCCGCCTACGCGCAGGGTGCGCCCAGCACCGGCCCGCAGTACGCCGCCTCGTCGGCCGACGGTGACGGTGTCGCCAGCGGCAACTCGGTGGCCGCCCCCGTCGCGGTGCCGGTCGAGGTCTGCTCGAACGGCAACGGCATCGGCGTGCTCGGCCTCGGCGTCGGCTTCTCGGCCTGCGACGTGAGCCTGTTCAGCGCCGGTGGCGACGCCGGCCCGGTGGCCGGTCCCCAGAAGGCCGCCTCGTCGGCCGACGGCGACGGCGTCCTGAGCGGCAACTCGATCGCGGCCCCCGTGGCCATCCCGGTCGAGGTCGCCTGCAACCTGAACGGCATCGGCGTCGCCGGCGTCGGCATCGGCGGCAGCTTCTGCGACGTCTCGGCCTTCTCGGGCTGAGGCTCCCCGTCCTCTTCCACGAAGCGTCCAAGGAGACCGACGTGAAGAAGAAGCGTCTACGCGCAGCAGCAGGAGCGACCCTGGTCGCCGGCCTCGGCCTCCTGCTGTCGGCGTCGCCGGCCTCGGCGGCCGGCCCCCAGTCCGGACCCCAGTCGGCCGCCTCGTCGGCCGAGGGTGACGGCGTCCTCAGCGGCAACTCCATCGCCGTGCCGATCTCGATCCCCGTCGAGATCGCCTGCAACGCCAACGGCATCGGGGCCCTCGTCGGCCTCGGCGTGGGCTTCTCGGCCTGCGACGTGGACGTCGCCAGCGCCGGGTCCGGCGGTGCCGGCCCGGTGGCCGGTCCGCAGGCGGCCGCTTCGTCGGCCGAAGGCGACGGTGTGCTGAGC
>DATCLV010000390.1:0-6822 GCA_036563745.1 Acidimicrobiales bacterium
GAAGTCGAAGGCGCCGGCGATGCTCTACCGCGAGCCCGACATGGCGGTGCGGGCGATCCGCGAGGAGTTCAACCAGCACTACCGGGGCGTGATCATCGACGACCGCAAGCTCTACGAGCAGGTGCGCGACTACGTCGGCTCGATCAGCCCGACGCTGGCCGACCGGGTCGAGTACTACGACCCCGCGACCGAGCCGCTGCCGCTGTTCGAGCGCCACCACGTGCACGAGCAGCTCCACCGGGCGCTCGACCCGAAGGTGTGGCTGCCCTCCGGTGGGTCGCTGATCATCGAGCGCACCGAGGCGCTCACGGTGATCGACGTGAACACCGGCAAGAACGTGGGCAAGTCGAGCCTCGAGGACACGGTGTTCAAGAACAACCTCGAGGCCGCGGTGGAGATCGCCCGCCAGCTCCGGCTGCGCGACATCGGCGGCATCATCGTCGTCGACTTCATCGACATGGAGCGGCGCGACAACCGCGAGGAGGTCGTGCAGGTGTTCCGCGACGCCCTGTCCCGCGACAAGACCCGCACCCAGGTGTTCGAGATCTCCGAGCTGGGCCTGTGCGAGATGACCCGCAAGCGCATCGGCGAGGGCCTGCTCGAGTCGTTCTCGACCTCTTGCCCGATGTGCGAGGGTCGGGGGATCGTGGTCGACAAGGAGCTGCTGCCCGACTGAGGCGGGCGCGGCTCCGGGACGGGGTGGCCGAGTGAGGGGAAGCGGGACGTGAGCGAGCTGGTCCCGGAGGAGCGGAACGAGCGGACGCCCGCGCCGGCGGTGGCCCGGCGGGACATCCGGGTGTCCGACGCCGAGCGGCAGGCCGTCGTCGACGAGCTGCGGGTGCACTACAGCATGGGCCGGATCGACCTGGCCGAGCTGGAGGACCGGGTCTCCTCGGCGCTGGCCGCCCGGGTGCGGGGCGAGCTGGAGCCGCTGCTCGACGACCTCCCCGAGCTCGCCCCGGCGGGCCCGGCCTACAACGGGCCGCCCATCCGGGAGCGGCCCGACCGCCCGGAGGGCCAGCTGCTCCGGGCCCACGTGTACCTGTGGGGCGTGCTGTCGGCGTTCTTCCTGGCCATCTGGGCCGGGGTCGCCGCCAACGCCGACGGCGACGTACCCTTCTGGCCGATCTTCCCGATCGCCGCGATCGGCCTCAGCGTCGGCGTGCACGTCGTGGGCCGCAAGGCGTTCGACGACTGACGCGGCGGTCGCGCGCTCGCTCCGTTTCCTTCAGTGCGCCGTCGCTCGGTAAGCTGTCACGCTGCCTTTCTGGCGCAACCCCCCGAGGTAGGTAAGGCTCCCGCATGTACGCAGTCATCAAGACCGGTGGCAAGCAGCACCGAGTCGAAGAAGGTCAGACGCTCGACATCGAGCTGATCGGCGACGACGACAAGGTCGAGCTGAAGCCGATCCTCCTGGTCGACGGCGACACCGTGCTCGCCAAGCCGAGCGAGCTCGCGAAGGCCACCGTCAGCGCCAAGGTGCTGGGCCAGACGAAGGGCCCGAAGATCAACGGGTTCACCTACAAGAACAAGAGCAACAACCGCAAGCGGTGGGGCCACCGCCAGCGGTACACGACGATCGAGATCACCGGGATCTCCAAGGGCTGATCGGAGGCCTGCCATGTCCAAGACCAAGGGCGCCGGTTCCACCCGAAACGGCCGGGATTCCCAGAGCAAGCGGCTCGGCGTGAAGGCCTTCGACGGCACCGCCGTGCACGCGGGCACCATCCTCGTGCGGCAGCGGGGCACCAAGTTCCACCCGGGCGAGAACGTCGGCCGCGGCGGCGACGACACGCTGTTCGCGCTGGTCGACGGCAAGGTGAAGTTCGGCCAGCGGCGGGGCCGCAAGCTGGTCGACATCCTGCCCACCAGCACCGAGTAGGCGAGGCGGCGAGCCGCCCTGTCACCCCACCAGCAGCAACAGCAGTTCGTCGACGAGTGCAACCTGCACGTCAAGGGTGGTGACGGCGGCGCCGGCGCGGTCGCGTTCCGCCGCGAGGCACACGTCCCCAAGGGCGGGCCGGACGGCGGCGACGGCGGCGACGGCGGCGACGTCTGGCTGGTCGCCGACCGCAACGTCGCCTCGCTGCTGTCCTTCAAGGACACGCCGTTCCGGCGCGCCGGCAACGGCACGCACGGGCAGGGCAAGGGCCGCCACGGGAAGGCGGGGGCCGACAAGATCGTGCTGGTGCCCGAGGGCACCCAGGTGATCGACCGCGACGGCGTGGTCGTCGCCGACCTCGTCCACGCCGGCGACCGCTACCTGGCCGCGGCCGGCGGCCGGGGCGGCCGCGGCAATGCCCGGTTCCTGTCGAACCGCCGGCGGGTGCCGGGGTTCGCCGAGCAGGGCGAGGAGGGCGAGGAGCACTGGCTGCGGCTGGAGCTCAAGCTGCTGGCCGACGTGGCGCTGGTCGGGTTCCCCAACGTGGGGAAGTCGACGCTGATCAGCCGCATCTCGGCGGCCAAGCCGAAGATCGCCGACTACCCGTTCACCACCCTGGAGCCCCACCTCGGCGTGGTGCAGCTCGACCGCGGGTTCGAGTACGTGGTGGCCGACGTGCCGGGGCTCATCGAGGGTGCGTCGGAGGGGCGCGGCCTGGGGCACCGGTTCCTGCGCCACATCGAGCGGGCCCGCGTGCTGTGTGTGCTGCTCGACCTGGCGCCGGTCGCGCCCGCCCCGCCCGCCGAGCAGCTCGCGGTGCTGCTGCGGGAGCTGGAGGCCTACCAGCCCGAGCTGCTCGACCGGCCCCGGCTGGTCGTGGGCAGCCGGGCGGACCTCGCCGACGCCGACGCCGGTGAGGGTGAGGGTGAGGGGCCCGACCTCGGCGACGGGGTCGAGCTCGACCTGCGGGTGTCGGCGGTGGTCGGCACCGGCGTCGAGGTGTTGAAGGGCCGGCTCGCCGACGCCGTGCGGGTCGCCCGCGAGGAGCTGCCCGAGCCCACCCAGTTCGTGGTGCACCGGCCGGTGCAGCAGGGCTACGAGGTGCGGCGCGAGGGCGACCGGTGGGTGGTCGAGGGGCGCGAGGCCGTGCGGGCCGTGGCGCTGTCCGACCTCACGCGCCCGGACGCACTGGCGGAGGCCCACCGCCGTCTGCGCAAGCTCGGGGTGGACCGGGCGTTGGCCCGAGCCGGGGCCCGGCCGGGAGATACCGTGCAGATCGGCGGGCTCGCCTTCCAGTACACCGATGACGACGACCTCCTCTGACCCACCAGACAGACCGTCACCGTGCTCGCGTGGCGCGCTGCCGGGTCCCGGGGATCGTCGCCCGACACGTGAGCAGTCAGCGCAGTCAGCGAGGCGGTGAGCGAGAGGTGACGTTGCAGTGATCGTGGTCGCCAAGATCGGCAGCTCGTCGATCACCGACGATGCGGGTCACATCGACAAGGCGGCGGTTGGCAAGTTCTGCACCGAGGTCGCCGCCCTCTGGGAGATCGGTCACCGGGTGGTGGTGGTGACCAGCGGCGCCATCGCCGCCGGGCTCCCCGCCCTGGGACTCGACCACAAGCGCACCCGCGACGCCGTCACCATGCAGGCCGTCTCCGCCATCGGGCAGAGCCGGCTGATGCGCGTGTACGACGCGGCGCTGGGCGAGCTGAGCCTGGTCGGCGGCCAGATCCTCCTGGCCCCCCTCGACTTCATGAGCCGCCAGCAGTACCTGCACGCCCGGTCGACGCTGAACCGGCTGCTGGAGCTGGGCGTGGTGCCGGTGATCAACGAGAACGACGCCATCGCCGACGACGAGATCCGCTTCGGCGACAACGACCGCCTCGCCGCCCTCGTCGCCCACCTGCTGAAGGCCGACCTGCTGGTGCTGCTCACCGACCAGCCGGGCCTCCTCACCGCCGACCCGCGGTTCGACTCGGGGGCGTCGCTCATCGAGGAGATCGTCGAGCTCGACCAGACCCTCGACGCCGTCGTCGGCGGCGCCGGCGACCGGGGGAGCGGGGGCATGGCGTCGAAGCTGGCGGCGGCGAAGATCGCCGCCTGGTCGGGCGTGAAGGCGGTGATCGCCCAGGCCGACCGGCCCGACGTGCTGGTCGAGGCCGTGCAGGGCATGCCCGGCGTGGGCACCGTCGTGCACCCGCGGCGCCGGCGGCTGGGCGCCCGGAAGCTGTGGATCGCGTTCGCCGTGGGCTCGTCGGGCACGATCGTCGTCGACGAGGGCGCCCGCATGGCGGTGTTCGGGCGGGGCAAGTCGCTGCTGCCGGCGGGCGTGGTCGACGTGAAGGGCAGCTTCGAGGTGGACGAGCCGGTCGAGATCGCCACCACCGACGGCGAGGTGTTCGCCAAGGGCCTCACCCGCATCGACGCCGCCGGCCTGCGGGCCGTCGCCGGGCGCCGCACCACCGACCTCCCCGAGGGGGTCCCCCACGAGGTCGTCCACCGCGACGACCTCGTCGTCCTGCCCCGCTGACCCCCCCCGGGGCCCCGCCCGCCCCCGGGCGTCGGGGTTGTCGGCGTAGGGTCGCGGGATGGCCGACGACGACACCTGGACGGTCGAGCGCCACCTCGAGGGGCGGCCCCCGGAGATCGTGGCGCTCTACCACCGGTTCGTCGAGCTCGCCGAGCGGTGCGGGCCGTTCACCTACTCGGTGGCGAAGACGGCCATCACCCTGAAGGGCACCCGGCGGGGCTTCGCCGGGGCGACGCCCACCGACCGCACCTGGAGGGCTACCTCGACCTGCAGCGCCAGGTCGTCGACCCCCGCATCCGCCGGTCGACCCCCTACACGAGGCGCCTGTTCGTGCACCGGTACCGGGTCCACGAGCCGGCCGAGCTCGACGACGAGTTCGCCGGCTGGCTGGCCGAGGCCTACGCGGTGGGGCAGGGCGCCCACCTCGCCCCCTAGGCCGGGGCGAGGGCCGGGGCCCGGGTCCGTCGTCAAGTCGGCCCGGGGCTCGCCGGGACGCGGGACGCCCCCGGCCGGGCCGGGGGCGCGTGCGTCGTGGCGGGGAAGGGCGCCGCTCAGGCGGTGGCGTCGGGCTTCGCGGCCTCTTCCTTCTCGGCGGAGGTGATCTCGGGGATGTCGTCGGTCACCGAGCCGGCACCGATGCCCAGCTGATCCTTGATCTGCGACAGGCGGGCCTGGGCCTCGACGTTCATCGACGCGGCCTCGACCTCGAGCATCCGCGACTCGACCGACGTCTCGGTGAGCTCGGCCATGCCCTTGGCCCGCGCGTAGCGGGCCTCGATCTTGTCGCGCACCTCGTTGAGCGTCGGCACGTCCTCGCCGACCGTCTCCGACAGCGACGACATGGCCTTGTTCATCGTCTCCTGCATCTTGGCCTGGTCGAGCTGCGACAGGAGCTTCTGCCGCTCGGCCAGCTTCTGCTGGAGGGCCATGGCGTTCTGCTCGACCGCCTTCTTCGCCTGGTTGGCGGCGTCGGTGGCCTGGAGGTGCATCGCCTTGAGGTCCTCGACCTCCTTCTCCAGCTGGATCAGGCGGTTCGCGAAGGCCTCGGCCGTGTTCGTGTACTGGGCGGCCTTGGCCGAGTCGCCGGTCTTCGCGGCCTCGTCGGCCATCTTCACGGCCTGCACGGCGTTGCCGTTGACCTTCTCCAGCTCGGCCATCGTGCGGTTGAGCCGCATCTCGGTCTGCTTCTGGTGGGCGATGACGTTCGCGGCCTGCTCCTTGAGCCGCCGCTGCTGGTCCTGTGCCTCCGCCAGCGCCTGCTCGAGCTGCACCTTCGGGTCGGCTCGCTCGCTGAAGCTCGACGAGAGCTTCGCCGTCATGTACTTCCACCACCGCCGGAACAGCTTCAACATGAAGTCCACCCTAGGGCATGGATGTATCGCCGAGGATGCGAGGGTCCGGATCGGGCGGACCGACCCCTACGATCGACGGATCGCCCCCGAGGTCCTCGCCGCCCGGCGCGCCGTCATGGCCGTGTTCTTCGCCAACGGCGCGCTCTTCGCGAACTGGGTGACCCGCGTCCCGGCGATCAAGGACGCCATCGGCACCGGCACGGGCCCGCTCGGGGTCGCCCTGCTCGGGATCGGCGCCGGGTCGCTGGTCTCGATGCCGTTCTCGGGGCGCCTGTGCCGGCGGTTCGGCAGCGCCGCGGTGGTCACGGCCAGCGGGCTGGCGCTGTCGGTGGTGCTGCTGGGCCCGGCCGTCGTCGGCGACGTCGTGGCGCTCGGGCTGCTGCTGCTCTTCTACGGCGCCGGGTTCGGGCTGCTCGACGTGGCGATGAACGTCCAGGCCGTCATCGTCGTGAAGCTCGTGGACCGGCCGATCATGCCGGCGTTCCACGCGGCGTTCAGCTTCGGGGGCCTGGTCGGGGCGGGCACGGGCGGCCTGGCGGCCGCGGCCGGGCTCCACCCGCTGCCGCACTTCGCCCTGGTGGGGGCGGCGATGGCGGGCACGGCGCTGTGGGCGCGGCGCCACCTGCTGCCCGACGAGGAGGACGACGGGGTCGCGGCCGATGACGGGGTCGACGACGCAGCCGATGTCGGCGCCGAGATCGGCGCCCCTGTGCCGGACGGCGTGGCTGCGGTCGAGGCCGGGCCCGGTCGGCGGTTCGACCCGTTCGTCGTCGGCGTCGGTGCGCTGGCCGCGTGCGCGGCGCTGGGGGAGGGGGCGATGGCCGACTGGACCGCCCTGTTCCTCCGCGACGTGCGCGACGTGTCGCCCGGCCCGGCGGCGGCCGGGTTCGCCGCGTTCTCGGTGGCGATGACCGCCGGCCGGCTCGGCGGCGAGCGGGCCATCGAGACGCTCGGGTCGGTGCGGGTGCTGCAGCTGGGCGGGGCGGTGTCGGCGCTGGGTGTCCTCCTGGCGGTGGCCGTGCCGTCGCCGGTGGCGGGCGTGGCCGGGTTCCTGC
>DATCLV010000396.1:0-2049 GCA_036563745.1 Acidimicrobiales bacterium
CTGCTGGCCCGGCCCCGCCTGCTGCTCGTCGACGAGCTGTCGCTGGGCCTGGCGCCGGTCATGGTCGAGCACCTGCTCGCCGAGCTCCGCGCCCTGCGCGACGAGGGCACGACGATCGTGGTGGTCGAGCAGTCGGTGAACGTGGCGCTCGGCGTCGCCGACCACGCCTACTTCATGGAGAAGGGCGAGATCCGGTTCTCCGGCGACGCCCGGGCGCTGCTGGCCCGCCCCGAGCTGGTCCGCTCGGTGTACCTCCAGGGCGCCCGCGACGCCCTCCGCCCGAGATCCCGTGAGAAGGCGGGGCAGCACGACGCGGCATCACCCAGGGCGGGTGGGGACGCCCCGCCGGCGCTCCGGCTGGAGGGCGTGGCCGTGCGGTTCGGGGGCGTCGCCGCCGTCGACTACGTCGACCTCGACGTGCACCCCGGCGAGATCCTCGGGCTCATCGGCCCCAACGGCGCCGGGAAGACCACGATCTTCGACCTCGTCTCCGGCCTCACGCCCCCGGACGCCGGCCGCATCGCCCTGCACGGCCACGACATCACCGGCACCCCGCCGTCCACCCGGGCCCGGGCCGGCCTCGGCCGGTCGTTCCAGGACGCCCGGCTGTTCCCCGGCCTCACCGTCGCCGAGACGCTGGCCGTCGCCTTCGAGCGGTGGATCGAGGGCGACGACGTCGTCACGGGCGCCCTGCGCCTCCCGCCTGGCGGGCGGATCGAGCGGGCCGTCACCGAGCAGGTCGACGAGCTGGTCGAGCTGTTCGGGCTCCAGGCGTTCCGGTCGAAGCGGATCGGCGACCTGTCCACCGGCTCCCGCCGCATGGTCGACCTCGCCTGCGTGGTCGCCCACCGGCCCACCGTCATCCTGCTCGACGAGCCGTCGTCGGGCATCGCCCAGCGCGAGGCCGAGGCGCTCGGGCCCCTGCTGCTCGGCCTGCGCGACCGGCTCGACGCCACGCTGCTGGTGATCGAGCACGACATCGCCCTCGTGTCGTCGGTGGCCGACCGGCTCGTCGCCCTCGACCAGGGGGCGGTGGTCGCCACCGGCACTCCGGCCGAGGTGCTCGACCACCCGGCCGTGGTCGCCTCCTACCTGGGCACCGGCGACACGACGCTCCGCCGCTCCGACCAGCCGACGGGAGTCGCCCCGTGACCGCGCCGACCACCTCGACCACCACGACCGCCTCCACGACGCGCCCGACCGGCCCGACCGACCCGGCGCTCCCGGCCCGCCGCCCGTGGCCGTCGCCGTCCCGGGCCGCTCGCCTCGCCCCGTCGGTGCTGGCGGTCGCCGCGCTGCTGGCCGTCGCGGTCGCCGCCACCGCCAAGGGCCGGGAGGAGCCCACCGAGGAGGTCGCCGGGCCGCCGGTCAGCGAGGTGCGCGCCTACGCCGACCACCCCGACCTGCCCGTCACCTACGAGGACGCCCGCCTCGCCGGCACGCTCGACGCCTACGACTGGGGCGACCGCTGCGACACCACCCGCCGGTACAACGACACCGACGCCACTCTGGCCCGGCTGGCGATCCCGTCGACCTACGCCCCACCGTGTGTGCCGGCGTGGGGCGGCGCCAAGCCCTGGGTGTCGGCCGGCGGCACCACGTTCACCGACAACGGGGGCGCGACGGCCCACGGCGTCACCGCCGACACGATCAAGGTCGTCTTCTACCTGCCGGCCGAGCAGGACATCGCCAAGCAGCTCGAGCAGTTCGGCGTGATGGACGGCACCGACGCCACCGTCCGGGGCATCCGCGACCTCGTCGAGATGAGCAACCACCTCTACGAGACGTACGGGCGGCGCGTCGAGGTCGTCCCGTTCCACGCCACCGGCGACGGCCGCAGCCCCTCGGCGGCCCGGGCCGACGCCGTGCGGGTGGTCGAGATGGGCGCGTTCGCGTCGATCGGCGGGCCCACCCAGACGTCGGCCTATCAGCACGAGCTGGCCCGCCGGGGCGTGCTGTGCCTCCAGTGCGGCTACGCGTCGACCGACGACGTGCTCGCCGAGGACGCCCCCTACGCCTGGGGCTACCTCGCCACCCCCGACCAGCTGC
>DATCLV010000400.1:0-4981 GCA_036563745.1 Acidimicrobiales bacterium
CGGCCTGGTCCGGGAGCTGGCCGAGGCGGGGGAGCGGGTGGTGGTCATCGCCGAGCAGCCGGTCGACGCCGGGGCGCTCCCGCGCCGGGTCGCGGCCATCGTCGGTGACCCCCGCACCGAGGAGGTGCTGCGGCGGGCCGGCATCGCGACAGCCCGGGACGTCATGGCGGTGACGCCGGACAGCTCGTTCAACGCGGAGGTGGGGCTGGTCGTGGCGGCCGTGGCCCGCCGGGACGGCCTGACCGTGCGCTGCCACGCCGAGATCGCCGACCGCGAGGGGCCCCGAGCGCGACGACGAGCGCAAGCGCCACCCGAAGCTGGTGCCCTGGGAGGAGCTGGACGACGAGGACCGCGACAAGGACCGCACCGCGGTGCTCGCCATCCCGTCGTTCCTCACCGGTGGGCTCGGCATCGTGCGGCGCGGGGAGCGGGCACAGCACCGGGAGGCGGCACGATGACCCATCCACCGGCGACGGTGACCACCGATCGGCGGACGTTCGTCCGGCGGGCGTTGTACTCGGCCGGGGCTGCGGCGTGCCTGCCGGACCTGGCGATGGTCACGCCGGCGGCTGCGGCGCGGGAGCGGCGGCAGGTGCCGGACGGCCCGTACGGGTCGATCGAGGGCCGGACCCCCGACGCGTCGGGGCTGCTGCTGCCCGAGGGGTTCACCGCCCGGGTCGTGGCGGTGGCGGGCGAGCCGGTCGGCGACACCGACTACCGCTGGCACGTGTTCCCCGACGGGGCCGCCACGTTCGACGACGGCGAGGGCGGCTGGTACTACGTCTGCAACAGCGAGGTCTTCACCCCCGACGGCCAGGGCGGGGCGAGCGCCATCCACTTCGGCCCGGACGGCGAGATCCTCGACGCCTACCGGGTGCTCGGCGACACCACGGCCAACTGCGCGGGTGGGCCGACGCCGTGGGGCACGTGGCTGTCGTGCGAGGAGAAGGCCGACGGCCTCGGGCAGGTGTGGGAGTGCGACCCGACGGGGGAGCGGCCCGCCGAGGTCCGCCCGGCGCTGGGCCGGTGGCGGCACGAGGCCGTGGCGGTCGACCCCGACGGCCGGGCGCTCTACCTCACCGAGGACGACCCCGGCGGCAAGCTCTACCGGTTCACGCCCGACGCCTACCCGGATCTGTCGTCGGGGGTGCTGGAGGCGATGGTCGTGGCCGACGACGGGTCGGTCACGTGGGTGGAGGTCCCGGATCCGCAGGCCGAGACGATGCCGACCCAGCAGCAGGTGCCGGAGGCCACGACCTTCCCGGGCGCCGAGGGCATCTGGTACCACGACGGCACGATCGTGTTCACCAACAAGGGCGACAACCAGGTCCACGCCCTCGACATCGCCGAGCAGCGCCACCGTCTGCTGTGGGACGGCTCGTCCGACACGCCGCTCGGCGGGGTCGACAACGTGACGGTGGCTACGGCGTCCGGTGACGTGTTCGTGGCCGAGGACGGCGGCAACCTCGAGATCGTCGTGATCACGCCCGAGGGCGACGTCGTGCCGTTCCTGCGGGTCACCGACCCCGGCCACGAGGTGAGCGAGCTCACCGGCCCGGTCTTCTCGCCCGACGGCACCCGCCTCTACTTCAGCTCGCAGCGCGGCCCCACGCCGAAGGTGATCTCGGACATCGCCGCCGAGCAGGGGCTCACGATCGACTCGCCGGCGGCGCTGGGCGGCATCACCTGGGAGGTGACCGGCCCGTTCCGGAACGCGACCCCGGGCGAGATCCCGTCGCCCGCCACGACCCTCGAGGGCGCCGGCTCGGCCGAGGACTCGGGCGCCGGGGGCGATGACCGCCCAGGCGAGGGCGCGGGCGACCGCGACGACGGGGGTGGCTCGGGGCCGGCGCTGGCGGCGGGGGCGGTGGTGGTCGCCGCCGCGGCGGCCGCGACCGGGCTGTGGTGGCGCCGTCGCCGCACCGCCGTGGATCCCGGTCCGGACGCCGGGGCGGGCGACGGTCCCGACGACGACTGAGCGGCGTCCCGCCGCGCGCCTTCGCTCGACCGCTGGAGGAGCGCCGTCCGCCCCGGCTCCCACCCGGCACCCGACCCGTCGCCACGCTCGGTGAGATCCCTCGTCGCGGGGGCGGCCCGGTAGCGTCGGCAACCTCGGCGTATCACTCGCCGTGGGACGGGAACGTGTTGAGGGACATGGACGGCGCCGAGGTCGACGCAACAGACGAGGCGGAGGACCGGTTGCGCCAGCTGCGCACGTTGATCGACGGCGACCTGGCCAACCTGCACACCGACGCGCTCCTGGACGAGCTCCTCGACCGGGTCCGGGAGTCCCTCCACGCCGACACCGTGGCCGTCCTCCTCCTCGACGACAGCGGCACCGAGCTGATCGCCACCGTCGCCCGCGGCCTGGAGGAGGAGGTGCGCCAGAACGTCCGGGTCCCGGTGGGACAGGGGTTCGCGGGCCGCGTCGCCGCCGAACGGCAGCCGGTGAGCGTCACCCAGGTCGACCACTCCACGGTCCTGAACCCGCTGCTCGAGCAGAAGGGCATCCGCTCGCTGCTGGGGGTGCCGCTGCGGCTGGACGGGCAGGTCCTGGGCGTCCTCCACGTCGGTTCGCTGGGCGACCGGCACTTCAGCGCCGAGGACGCCGAGCTGCTCCAGATGGTCGGCGACCGGGTCGCCCTCGCGCTGGGCGCCCGCCAGTCGAGCACCGAGCGGTCGGCCAGCGTCGCGCTGCAGACCAGCCTGGTCCCGGTCCAGCTCCCCGCCATCCCGGGCCTGGAGCTGGCGGGTCGCTACGTGCCCGCGGAGAACGGCGGCGTCGGCGGCGACTGGTACGACGTGTTCACGCTGCCCACCGGCCACGTCTACATCACGATGGGGGACGTGGTGGGCCGTGGGCTCAAGGCCGCGGTGGTGATGGGCCGGCTCCGCAGCACCCTCCGGGCCTACGCCCTCGACCACCTCGACCCGGCACAGGTGATCGCCCGCGTCGACCGCAAGCTGCTCCACTTCGAGTCCGGTGAGATGGCGACGTTGCTGCTCGCGATCGTCGACCCCGCGCTGAAGACGATGACGGTGTCGCTGGCCGGGCACCCACCGCCGGTCGTCGCCCGGGAGGGCGAGCCCGGCCCCGCCCGGTCGCTCGACCTGCCGGTCGACCCGCCGCTCGGCGTGCGGGAGGGCATCTCGCGGCGGTCCACCACCGTCGACCTGGCGCCCGGCGCCACCGTCTGCCTCTTCACCGACGGCCTCGTCGAGCGCCGTGACGTCCCGATCGAGGCCCGGCTCGACCAGCTGCGGGCGGTCGTCACCGCCGACCGCCCCGACGCCGTGTGCGGCCGGGTGATGCGCTCCCTGATCGGCGTCGACCCGCCCGGCGACGACGTCGCCCTCCTCGCCTTCCGGCGGCTCAGCGACCGCCAGTTCCGTGACCTGCACATGGTCGTGCCCGCCCAGGCGTCCGAGCTGAGCCGCATCCGGGCCGGTGTGCGGCGCTGGCTGACGGCCGCCGGCGCCACCAACGACGACATCGCCGACCTCCAGGTCGCGATCGGGGAGGCCTGCTCCAACGTGATCGAGCACGCGTACGGGCCCCGGGCCGGGACGATCGATCTGCACCTGACCCGCGTCGAGTCCGACGAGGTGGTCGTCACCGTGCGCGACCGGGGGACGTGGCGTTCGGCCCGCGGCCACAACCGCGGACGGGGGCTGCGCCTGATCGAGGGGTTCTGCGACGAGCACCGCGTGGAGGCCGGCCCGGGCGGGACCACGCTGACGATGCGGCGCCGGATCGGTGCCGGCCGGGACGACGCCGCGGGCGGTCCCGCCGGCGCTGGCGATGGCGGCGACGGCCACGACGGCGGGGGCACGGGCCTCGGCACGGGCGGCGAAGGAGCCGGCGGAGGGTGAGCGGCGTCGACGTGAAGGTGGAGACCACCGACGACGCGGTCCGGGTGATCCTCGTCGGTGACGTCGATCTCGGGAACGTGGACCGGGTCGCCACCGACATCCACTCGGCGATCACCAACCAGGTCACCGCCGCCACCGTCGACCTGAGCGACGTCGGCTACCTCGACAGCGCCGGCCTGCGGGTCCTGTTCGAGCTCGCCGTCCGGCTCCCGACCCTGCAGATCACCCTGGTGCTGGTGGCCCCGCCCGGGTCGCCGGCACGCCGGGTGGTCGACATGTCGGGCCTGTCCGGGGTGGCGACCGTTGTCCCCTGACGTCGGCCTCCGCCCGCCCGCGGGCTTCGGGACCGACGGGGCGACGCCGACGTCCCCGGCGATCCCGGCGACCGCCCCCTCCTCGTCGACCCGGCGGCCGGGCGGCGAGCCTGCCAACATGCAGGCGATGCCGGGGCACGTCGAGGCCGTTCGCCGCCTCCTGCTGGTCGAGGACGACGACGGCGACGCCCTCCTGGTGGAGGAGCTGCTCCGCGACTCGGGGGAGTCCTACGAGATCGAGCGCGCCCGGTCCATCGCCACGGCGATGCCGCTGGTGGGCGACGCCGACTGCGCCCTGGTCGACCTCGGGTTGCCCGACGCCGCCGGCCTGTCCGCCCTGAAGGACCTGCGCGACCACGCCCCCGAGGTGGCGATCGTCGTGCTCACCGGCCTGGTCGACAAGGCCCGCGGCCTGGAGGCCGTGGCCGCCGGCGCCCAGGACTACCTCATCAAGGGCCGCGTCGACGGCGAGGGCCTGGCCCGGGCCGTGCGCTACGCGATCGAGCGGCGCCGGGCCGAGCTCGACGCCCGCCGCCTGCTCACCGCGGCGCACCGCGAGGCCGAGAACGCCCGCCTGGCCCGGGGCCTGCTGCCGCTGCTCGACGTCGACGGCCCGGTGGCCGTGGCGACCCGCTACCGGCCGGGCGCCGACGCCCTGCTGGGCGGCGACTTCTACGACGCGCTCGTCACCCCCGACGGCCACCTCCGGGCGGTGGTGGGCGACGTCTGCGGTCACGGGCCCGCCGAGGCGGCGCTGGGGGTGGCGCTGCGGATCGCCTGGCGCACCCTGACCC
>DATCLV010000407.1:0-5581 GCA_036563745.1 Acidimicrobiales bacterium
GTGCGTGACCACCCCACCCACCGCCACCAGCGCCCCGTCGGGCAGGCGGTGCAGGTCGACGCCCCGCACCGCCTGCCGCTCGTCGAGCACGTCGCGCACGAACCGGGTGGGGTGGCCGTCGGGGCTGACCCCGGTGGCCCACAGGTCGGCCCGCGCCTCCTCGGCCGGCGACATGCCCGGGAGCGTCGGCACGTCGGCCCCGACCACGACCCCGTCGAGCCGGTCGACCCCCACCCCCGACACCGCGCCCGCCACCCACAGCGCCTCCCGCCGCTCCAGGCCGAAGCACCCCCACGCCCCGGCGGTGGCCAGGGCCTCCAGCTGCCGCAGCGTGAGGCCCGGGACCCGCCGCACCAGGTCTTCCGGGCTCCGGTAGGGACCGTGCTCGGTGCGCTCGGCCACCAGCCGCTCGGCCATCGCCTCCCCCACCTCGCGCACCGCCGCCAGACCCAACCGCACCGCCGGGCCCCCGCTCCCCCACGTGCGCCAGTCGCTGCCCGGGGCGGCCGGAGCCAGCCGGGTGCCGTCGTCGACCTCGAGGGTGGCGTCGGCCCCCGAGGCGTTGAGGTCGGGGGTGCGGACCTCGACCCCGTGGCGGCGGGCATCCTGCACCAGCGAGTGGGGTGAGTAGAAGCCCATCGGCTGGGCCCGCAGCAGCGCCGCGCAGAACGCCGCCGGGTAGTAGCGCTTCAGCCACGACGAGGCGAACACCAGGTAGGCGAAGCTCATGGCGTGGCTCTCGGGGAAGCCGTAGCTGGCGAAGGCCACGAGCTTGTCCCAGATCTGGGCCGAGACCTCGAGGTCGATCCCCCGCCGGGCCATGCCCTCGTAGAGGCGGCTCCGCAGCTTCTCCATCCGCTGGCGGCTGCGCTTCGACCCCATGGCCTGGCGCAGCTCGTCGGCCTCGGCGGGGGTGAAGCCCGCCACCTCGATGGCGATCTCCATGAGCTGCTCCTGGAACAGCGGCACCCCGTAGGTGCGCTGCAGCACCTTCTGCAGCGACCAGTGGAGGTAGGTCGGGGCCTCCTGGCCGTTGCGGCGCCGGATGTAGGGGTGCACCGACCCGCCCTGGATGGGCCCCGGCCGGATCAGGGCCACCTCGACCACCAGGTCGTAGAACGTGCGGGGCTTGAGCCGGGGCAACGTGGCCATCTGCGCCCGGGACTCGACCTGGAACACGCCCACCGAGTCGGCCCGGCACAGCATCTCGTAGACCTCCTGGTCCTCGTGGTCGAGCGCCCCCAGGTCGACCTCCTCGCCGTGGACCTCCCGCACCAGGTCCAAGGCGTGGTGCAGGGCCGACAGCATCCCCAGGCCCAGCAGGTCGAACTTCACCAGCCCCACCGCGGCGCAGTCGTCCTTGTCCCACTGGAGCACCGAGCGACCCTCCATCCGGGCCCACTCGACCGGGCACACCTCCACGATCGGCCGGTCGCAGATGACCATGCCCCCGGAGTGGATGCCCAGGTGGCGAGGCAGGGTCGCCACCTCGGCGGCCAGGCCCAGGACCGCCTCGGGCACCTCCTGGTCGTCGGTGGGCTCCTTGGGGACCGGCCCCCAGAGGTCGACCTGGCGCGACCAGGCGTCCTGCTGGCCGGGGCTGAAGCCCAGCGCCTTGGCCATGTCGCGCACCGCCGAGCGCCCCCGGTAGGAGATGACGTTGGCGACCTGGGCGGTGTGGTCGCGGTCGTGCTTCTCGTAGACGTACTGGATCACCTCCTCGCGGCGGCCGCTCTCGATGTCGATGTCGATGTCCGGCGGCCCGTCGCGCTCGGTGGAGAGGAAGCGCTCGAACAGCAGGCCCATCCGGACGGCGTCGACGTTGGTGATGCCCAGCACGAAGCACACCGCCGAGTTGGCGGCGCTGCCCCGCCCTTGGCAGAGGATGCGGTGCTCCCGGCAGAACCGGACGATGTCCCACACCACGAGGAAGTAGCCGGGGAACCCGAGGCGCTCGATCACCTCCAGCTCGTGGTCGATCTGGGCCCAGGCGTCGGCCGCCCGGGGGTCGTCGCGCGGCCCGTAGCGCCGGACGCCCCCCTCCTCCACCAGCCGCCGGAGGAACCCCATCTCGTCGAGCCCGTCGGGGCACTGGAACGGCGGGAGCTGCGGCGCCACCAGCCGCAGGTCGAAGGCGCACGCCCGGCCCAGCTCGGCCGCCCGCTCCACCACCCCGGGCCAGCGCCGGAACCGGTGGGCCTGCTCGTCGCCCGAGCGCAGGTGGGCGGTGGCGGCCGGGGGCAGCCACCCCGCCATGTCGTCGAGGCTGCGCCGGGCCCGCACCGCCGCCAGCGCCGTGGCCAGCCGGTGGCGGGCCGGCACGGCGTAGTGCACGTTGTTGGTGGCCACCGAGGCGACCCCCGCCGCCTCGGCCAGCTCGTACAGGGCGTCGTTGCGGGCCGAGTCGAGCGGGTCGCCGTGGTCGGTGAGCTCGACCACCACGTTGTCGCGCCCGAACCGGTCGATCAGCTCGTCGAGCCGGCGCCGGGCGGCGGCCGGGCCCCCCTCGGCCAGCGCCCGGGGCACCGCGCCCTTGCGGCAGCCGGTGAGCACCGCCCAGTGGCCCTGGTGGGCGGCGGCCCAGTCGACCCCCGAGTAGTCGGGCCTGCCCTTCTCGCTGCCCGCCATCTGCCCGGCGCTGATGGTGGCCGCCAGGCGGGCGTAGCCCTCGGGGCCGCGCGCCAGCACCAGCAGGTGCGACCCCACGGGATCGGGCACCCCGTTCTGCGGCTTGGGGACCCCCAGCGACAGCTCCGCCCCGAACACCGTGGGGAGCCCCACGGCCCGGGCCGCCTCGGCGAAGCGCACCACCCCGTAGAACCCGTCGTGGTCGGTGATCGCCAGGGCCTCCAGGCCCAACCGGGCCGCCTCCTCGACCAGCTCCTCGGGGTGCGAGGCCCCGTCCAGGAAGCTGAAGCCGGAGTGGCAGTGGAGCTCGGCGTAGGGCGTGGCGCTCGGCCGGCGCTCGATCGGCGGTGGCTCGTACGGGGGCCGGTGCGACGACCAGGCCGGGCTGTCGCCGCCGTTGGCACCCTCGGGCAGGTCGCGCCGGCGACCGTCGCGCGGGCGGTCGGACAGCGCTCGCTCGACCTCCTTCCATGGGATGACGGGGTTGTTGAATCCCATGGGTGTTGACTCTACGAACACGTGTTCGTATTGTCAACGCCATGTCACCTCGTGATCTTCCCCCTACCGCCCGTCACGATCGGTCACTAAGGTCCGGGGCAACCCGACAGGCAGCAGAAGGGGGCACCATGAATCGCCGCACCTGTCACTGGGGGCTCGCGTCCCTGCTATCCGTCCTGTTGCTGTTCACCGCCACGGCGTGCAGCGACGACGACGACTCGTCCAACGGCAGCGAGGACGGGAGCGAGGAGTCCAGCTCCGGCTCGGGCTCCGGCAACAGCGTCCTCGACGAGGTGATCGACCGCGACGTCCTGAACTGTGGCGTGAACAACTCGGTGCCGGGCTTCGGCTTCCAGACCGAGGAGGGCACGTTCGAGGGCTTCGACATCGACTACTGCAAGGCCGTGGCCGCCGCCGTGCTCGGCGACCCGGAGAAGGTCGAGTACATCGCCCTCACGCCCGAGCAGCGCTTCACGTCGCTCGAGTCCGGCGAGATCGACATCCTGGCCCGCAACACCACCTGGACGTCCACCCGCGACGGTGCCAACGGGGCGGCGTTCGTGACCACCACGTTCTACGACGGCCAGGCGATCATGGTCCCGTCCGACTCCGGGATCACCAGCATCGACCAGCTCACCGACGCCACGATCTGCCTCACCGCCGGTACCACCACCGAGCAGAACCTGGCCGACCGCATGGCGGGCATCCCGCACACCCCGCAGACCTTCGAGGAGAACCCCCAGGTCCAGGAGGCGTTCCTCGCCGGGCAGTGCGACGCCTGGACGTCGGACCAGTCCCAGCTCGCCGGCATCCGCTCCAGCTGGCCGGCCGACTCCGGTGGCCCCGAGGCGCTGACCATCCTCGACGAGGTCTTCTCCAAGGAACCCCTCGGCCCGGCCGTCCGTGACGGCGACAGCGAGTGGTACGACGTCGTCAACTGGGTCGTGCTGGCCACCATCGAGGCCGAGGAGCTCGGCATCACCTCCGAGAACATCGATGAGATGCTCGAGAGCGACAACCCGTCGATCCGCCGCTTCCTGGGCCAGCCGGTCGAGGGCGAGGAAGGTGAGGCCGTGGTCGAGCACGGGCTCGGCGTCGACCCCGACTTCACCGTCGACGTGATCCGCGCCGTCGGCAACTACGGCGAGATCTACGAGCGCAACGTCGGGGCGGACACGCCCCTCGGCCTCGAGCGGGAAGGCAGCCTGAACGCCCTGTGGACCGACGGCGGGCTCCACTACTCGCCGCCGTTCCGGTGACCCGCGGCTGAGTCGCCTATGAAGGACCACGCCGGCGAGCGGGCCCCGCGCTCGCTCGCCGGCATCCTCTTCAACATCCGGGTCCTGCGGGTGGTCGGCCAGGCGGTGGCGATCCTCGTCCTCCTGGCCTTCGCCCTCTACCTCCAGGACAACTACCGGGCCAACACCCGTCACCGCCGCAACCAGGGCGGCTGGGGGTTCCTCGACGAGCCCACCGGGTTCGGCATCGCCTACACCGACTTCCGCCCCGGCCAGCCGGTGCGCGACGCCCTGATGGTCGGCGTCCGCAACACGCTCGTCTCGGCGGTGGTGGGGATCGTCCTCGCCACGGTGCTCGGCGTCCTCGTCGGCGTCCTGCGCCTCTCGCGCAGCTGGGTGGCCCGCAAGGCCGCCACCCTCTACGTCGAGGTGCTGCGCAACGTCCCCGTGCTCCTCATCATCCTGTTCACGGGCGCGTGGCTCCGCACCCTCCCCCGGCACGACGAGGCCTGGACGCTGGGCAGCCTCGTCGAGATCTCCAACCGCGAGATCGTCCTCGGCCCGGCCACGCTCAACATCCCCTACGTCGCGCTCACCGCCGCCCTGGCCGTCTACCACGGCAGCCACATCGCCGAGATCGTGCGCGGCAGCATCCAGGCCGTCCCCCACGGGCAGACCGAGGCCGCCACGGCCATCGGCCTCAGCGACGTGCAGCGCCTGCGCTACGTCGTCCTCCCCCAGGCCGTGCGCATCGCGCTGCCCCCGACGATCAGCCAGTACCTCAGCCTCACCAAGAACACGTCCCTCGGCATCGCGGTCGCCTACTCCGACGTGGCCAGCCTCGGCTTCCGCCTGATCGGCGCCCGCTCGCCCGCCCTCCAGACGATCGTCGTCCTGATGGTCGTCTACCTGACCTTCTCGTTGACGACCTCGCTGGTCTTCAACGTCGTCAACCGGCGCATGCAGTTGGTGGAGCGATGAGCGCACCGGACACCCGCCCCACCCCCCGGCAGTGGGTGCGAGAGAACCTGTTCGCCACCCGCGCCGGGTCGGTCCTCACCGTCGTGTTCACCGTGGTGGTGGTCTACGCCGGCTACCGCCTGCTGTGGTTCGCGCTGGTCTCGTCCGACTGGGAGATCGTCCGCCGGAACCTGCGCATCTTCATGGTCGACACCTACCCGGTCGACGAGCTGTGGCGCCTGTGGGTGGCGCTGTAC
>DATCLV010000409.1:0-2784 GCA_036563745.1 Acidimicrobiales bacterium
AGCGGTCGACCAGCACGGCCCGCTCGACCTCGGCCGGGACCACGCCGTCGACCCGGGCGACGAGCGACACGGCGGCCGCCGCCGGGGCGTCGTCTTGGAGGGCGCAGACGCTGGCCGCATCGGCCAGCCAGCCGGGCGCCAAACGGTCGCCGAGGTTGTGGCGCGCCACCCGGAAGGAGAGGGCTTGCTCGGTGCTGATGTCCGCCGCGGCCACGCGGGTCCCCATGGCACCGGAATTTACTGACGCCGGGCGGGCTCCGGGACCGCGTTCGGGCCGCGGGCGCGGCACCGTCAGCGGGCGGCGGCGACGTGGGCGGCGAGGGCGTCGAAATAGCCCCGGGTGGCCCGCGCCTGCTGCCACCGGGCGACCGGCGCACCGAGCCGGACGAGGGGATGGCGCGGCGACGAGAACGCCGTGATGGCGAGCGCCACCCGGCCCGCCGCGTCGCGCTCGACCACGAACGCCTCCTCGCCCGAGGCCGGGTGGGCGGGCAGCGTCCCGTAGCCGAAGCCGAACCGGTCGGGCTCGTCCACGACCCACACGATGCGGCAGGCGGCCACGACGTGGACGCCGGGGGCGGGCAGCGGGATGGCGCTGGCCACCACCGTCCCGGCCGCGATCGGCGGGTCGGCGGGGACGACGACGAAGCCCTGCCGGCGGTGGAGCTGCCAGGTGCGGAGCCCGTCCGCCGCGGCCCGGAAGGCGGCGTCGCCGGCGCCCAGCTCCCGCCGCTCCCGCACATGGTGGTAGCCGGGCGGCAGCTCGCCGGCGTGGCGGGTGGCGCCCACCTCGTCGTAGGTCAGCGCCGCGTCCTCGACTGCAGCCAGGATGCGGGCGAGCCGGTCCGGCGACGGGCGTCCGAGCAGGAACATCGGCCGCAGGCTAGGGCGGCGGGCCGGGGGCGTGCGCCGGCCGGTAGGGTGGCCCGACCATGAAGTGTCCGGTGTGTGATGTCACCCTGTCGGTGTCCGGTCGCGAGGGCGTCGAGATCGACTTCTGCCCCCAGTGCCGGGGGGTGTGGCTCGACCGCGGCGAGCTCGACAAGATCATCGAGCGGACCAACGCCGCCCTGGCGTCGGCCGGCCCCGGCCGCGGCTACGACGACGACCGCCGGGCGCCCCGCGACTACGACCGCGACTACGAACGGGGCTACGACGACCGGCGGTACGACGAGCGGCGCCGGTACGACGACGACTACGACGACCGGCGCTACTACGGCAAGCGCAAGAAGCGCCGGGGCGGCTTCCTCGAGGACCTGTTCGACTTCGACTAGGACGACCGGCCGCGTCGCCGGGCGCCGCGGTCGTCTCCCGCGGTCGTCTCCCGCGGTCGTCTCCCGCGGCCGTCTCAGGCCCGGTCGACCTCGTCGAGGGCGGCGCGCAGGGTGGTGAGCTCGTCGACGACGCCGTCGAGCTCGGCGCTGACCGTCTCGGCGCCCGTCCCGCCCCCGAGCGCGACCTCGGCGGCCCGGGCGACGGCCGCGGTCAGCCGGGCCTCGAGCAGCCGCAGGCGCTCCTCGGTGTCGTCCAGCGCGTTGAGCAGCCGCTGGACCGAGGCGAAGCGCTGGGCGAGCGCCGCCTCCAGCTCGGGGTCCTGACCCGAGCGCTTGGCCCGCTTGTACTCGTCCGTGACCCGCTCGGGGTCGAGGGCCGCCAGCAGGCGCTCGACCTCACCGGCCCGGGTGACGGCGTCCCACACCGCGGCGACGCCGGCGTCGACCCGCTCGCCCGTCGCCTCCAGGCGGTCGCGCACCGGGCCGGGGCGCAGGCCGGCAACCATGGCGCGGTAGCGCCGCCGCGCCTCGACGGCGTCGGCCACCGTCCGGGCGAAGCGCGGCGGGGCGGCGGCGGGGTCGACGTGGGCCAAGGGGTCGTCGGGGGGTCGCCGCCGGCGCAGCATCGCCCGACCCTACCGCCGACGCCGGCAATGCACTTGGATTAGTCTGCAATGCGGATGTCTGACGCCCCCACCGATCCCTCGGCCAACGCCACCAGCACCCGGCTCCTCCGGGCGGCGGAGGACCTGTTCGCGGCCCGCGGCATCGACGGCGTCAGCCTGCGCGAGATCAACCGGGCGGCGGGGGCCAAGAACGCCTCGGCCCTCCAGTACCACTTCGGGGGCCGCGACGGGCTGCTGCGGGCAGTGCTCAGCAAGCACCAGGCCGACGTCGAGGCCCGGCGTCACGCCATGCTCGACGCCTACGAGGCCGCCGGCCGGCCCGACCTGCGGGCGCTGGCCGGCGCCCTGGTCCGGCCGCTGGCCGCCAAGCTGGCCGACGCCGACGGCGGCCCGGCCTACCTCCAGATCTTCGGCGACCTCACCAACCGTCCCCGCCCGGTCATCAACCCGGCCGACCTCGACGACCCGGCGTCCAGCGTGTTCCGCTGGCGCACGCTCGTCGCCCCGCTGCTCGACAACGACGCCACCCGGCTGCACCGCCGGTTCACGGCCATCCGCTTCACGGCCGTCGAGCTGGCCCGCCGGGCCCGGTCCGCGCCCCACACCGACGACCGGCTGTTCGTCAGCCACCTCGTCGATTTGGTGACCGGGCTGCTGGCCGCGCCCCTGTCCGACGAGACGCTCCGGCTCGACGCCGAGCGCACCGCGGCCACGACACCGACAACGACCACGCCCACGACGGCTCCCGCCACAGGAGGCTGAACCATGGCCATCGATTTCACGCTCTCGCCGGAGGTCGAGGAGATCCGGCTCCGGGTCCGCAGCTTCATCGAGGACGTGGTCAAGCCCGGCGAAGCCGAGATCGGCGCCATCGAGAACATCGA
>DATCLV010000410.1:0-3670 GCA_036563745.1 Acidimicrobiales bacterium
GC
Source organism: Acidimicrobiales bacterium (assembly GCA_036563745.1). GTDB lineage: Bacteria > Actinomycetota > Acidimicrobiia > Acidimicrobiales > VFJN01 > DASXTK01. Next base: position 3 of record DATCLV010000410.1, read on the forward strand.
AGCTCGACCGTCGACACGTCGCCGCTCCGGAGGGCGGCCCGCAACGCCCGGTTGGCCGGATGCCGCAGGAACCCTCGGCACCGACCGCTCAGCCGGCGGTCCGGCGGGCGCACCACTCGACGCAGGTGCCGCCACCCTCCGCCGCGGTGATCGAGAACGAGCCCCCGTGGCGCTCGGCCCGGGCGGCCATGTTGCCCAGGCCCCGGCCGCTGCCCGCCGTCGCCGCCGGCTCGACGGGCGGACCGGTGCCGTTGTCGGTCACCCGCACCACGACCTCGTCCTCCTCGACCACCACGTCGACGGTGACACGGGTCGCCCGGGCGTGGCGGGCCACGTTGCTGAGCGCCTCCCGCAGGACCGCCAGCAGGTCGTCGACCAGGGCGTCCTTCAGCCCCGTGTCGACCGGCCCGTCGATCAGCACCCGGGGCTCGAAGCCCAGGGCGTCGGTGGCGTCGTGCACGACGTCGAGGATCTGGTGGCGGGTGCCGGCCGACGCGCCGCTCCGCGATCCCTCCAGCCCGAAGATCGCCGTCCGGATGTACTTGACGGTGAGGTCGAGGTCGTCGACGGCCATCTCGATCCGGGAGACGGCCATGTCCGGGTCGCTGCGCACGAGCCGGGCCGTGCCCTGCAGGGCGAGCCCGGTGGCGAACAAGCGCTGGATCACCGTGTCGTGCAGCTCGCGGGCGATCCGCTCCCGGTCCTCGATGAGGGCGAGCTCCTGCACCCGGGTGTGGAGGCGGGCGTTCTCGATCGCCACGCCCGCGGCCGCGGCCAGGCCGACCACCAGCTCCTCGTCGACGTCGGTGAACACCTCGGCGGTGGTCTTGTCGGTGAGGTAGAGGTTGCCGAACACCTCGTCGCGCACCCGGATCGGCACGCCGAGGAACGACCGCATCGGCGGGTGGTGCGGCGGGAAGCCGGCGCTGTCCGGGTGCTCGGAGAGGTCGGGCAGCCGGAGCGGCTTGGAGTCGAGGATCAGCAGGCCGAGGATGCCGTGCCCCTCGGGCAGGTGGCCGATGGCGTTGTAGGTCTCGTCGTCGATGCCGACGGTGATGAACTGCGCCAGCCGCGAGCGGCTCTCGTCGAGCACGCCGAGCGCGCCGTAGCGGGCGTCCACCAGGTCGACCGCGGCCTCGACGATGCGCCGCAGCATCGCCGGCAGGTCCAGGTCCGTGCCAACGCCGATGACCGCGTCCAGCAGCTGTCGCAAGCTGCGCGGCCCGGCCACCTCGCTCACGCTGTGGAGCGTACGCGATCGACAGGCTGCACACCTCGGATGCCGGTGCGGAGGCGGCCGTAGCGCCGCTCGGGCAGTCGGGAAGCCGACGGCGCCCGGAACGGGCAGACTGTGGGGCATGGACGAGCCGATCCGGGTGTTCCTCCTCGACGACCACGAGATCGTCCGCCGGGGGCTCCGTGATCTCCTCGACGCCGAGGACGACCTGGAGGTCGTCGGCGAGGCCAGCACCGCGGAGGAGGCGCTCAACCGCATCCCCGCCACCCGGCCCGACGTGGCGGTGCTCGACGTCCGACTGCCCGACGGCGACGGCATCGAGGTGTGCCGGGCCGCCCGCGACAAGATGCCGGACCTGGCGTGCCTGATGCTGACCTCGTTCGCCGACGACGAGGCCGTCTACGCCTCGATCATGGCCGGCGCCTCGGGCTACGTGCTGAAGCAGGTGCGGGGGAACGACCTGGTCGACGCCGTACGGCGGGTCGGCAAGGGCGAGTCGCTGCTCGACCCCGCGGTCACCGCCCGGGTGCTCGACCGGCTGCGGCACCGCTCCGACGAGGACGAGCTGGCCGGGCTCACCGACCAGGAGCGACGCTTGCTCGACCTGATCGCCGAGGGGCTCACCAACCGGCAGATCGGCGAGCGCATGTTCCTCGCCGAGAAGACGATCAAGAACTACGTGTCGAACCTGCTCGCGAAGCTGGGCATGCACCGCCGCACCGAGGTGGCGGCGTACGCGGCCCGCCTCGAGGAGCGCCGCCACCGCCACGAGCACGGCGGCTGAGCCGGGCTCCCGGCTCCCGGCGTCGGGCATCGAGCACGGGCGCGGTCGGGCGACACGGGCGCGGCCGGGCGACCGGCGTGGTCACCCCTGGATCGAGCTGACGGCCCGGATCGGGTCAGGCGCGCCAGGGGTCAGGCCGTGGCGGCCACCGGGCGGCGCGCCGGCGACGCCGGGAGCGGCACCACCAGCGTGGGCCGGTGGGCGACCCGGACGATCCGGCGGCTGACGCTGTCGAGCAGGTCCTCGTCGGGCCGGGCGGTGTGGCGCGACGCCGTCACCACCAGGTCGGCGTCGACCCGGGCCGCCACCGAGCGGACCACCTCGTCGGCTGCGCCGCGGTGGACGGCGAGGTGCACGGGCAAGTGGTGTCGCCGCACCGCGGCGCAGAACGGTTCGGCCTGGCGGCGGGCCCGCTCGGGCGCCTCCCACTCGCCCTCGCCGGTCACCTGCGCGGCGGGGCCCAGCGGGAACACGGGCAGCTCCTCGACCGCCCGCACCAGCTCGATGTGCGACCCGAAGCCCTCGGCCAGCCGCACCGCGGCGTCCACGGCGGCGATGCCCTCCGGGGAGCCGTCGAGGGCGACGACGATCCGCCGGAGGCCGAGGTGCCGCCGGGAGTGCTCCCGCTCGGGGACCACCAGGACCGGCACCGGCGCCTCCCGGAGCAGCGCCAGGCTGGTGCTGCCGAGCACCAGCGCCGGGGTGTCGCCCCGGCCACGGCTGCCGACCACCAGGAGCCGGGCGCCCTCCTCGACGGCGACGGCGCCGAGCACGTCGACCGGATGGCCCTCGCGCACGATCGTGCGGTGGGGCACGGCGCCCCGGGTCAGCGACGCGCACCAGTCGTGGTCCATGACCTCACGGATCTCGTCGATGTGCCGGTGGGCCGGGACCAGGTCGCCGTGCAGGGGCTCGAGCAGGCCGAGCGCGTGGACCGCCACCACCTCGCCCCGCAGGCGGGACGCCAGGCGGATCGCCCATCGCAGCGCCTCCCGGGCCACGGGCGACCCGTCGATCCCGACCACGATGCGATCCTCTGCCATGCCCCCAGCATCGGGCCCCGGCCCCGGCGTCCTCCAGGGACGAAGGTCCCGCCGGCCGTGGGCCTTGGACCGTGGTCGGCGAGGCCGCCCCGGCCCGATCATGACCCCGATGACCACGACCGCACCCTCCACGGCGGCTGCCGGATCGACGGCCCGCCGCGGGAGGGCAGGAGGTCCCGATGAGGTGTGACCTTCGTCCCTACGAGACGGCTCGGCTCGCGGAGCACAGTCCGACCGTGGAGATCGACCGCAACGGCTTCGAGGTGCTCGACCGCGACGAGTGCCTCCGGCTGCTGGACACGGCCGTGGTCGGCAGGGTCGGGATCACGACCCGCGCCCTGCCGGCGATCCTTCCCGTCACGTTCCGCCGGGACGGCGAGCGGATCCTCTTCCGCACCGGAGAGGGCACCAAGCTGGCCACCGCGACCCGCAACACCGTGGTGAGCTTCGAGGCCGACGACTTCGACCCCGAGGCCCGGACCGGGTGGAGCGTCCTGGTCGTCGGCGTGGCCCGCCGCCTCCGGGGCGAGGAGGCCGCGAAGCTCGCCGCCGAGCTGCCCCGCTGGGCCCCCGACGAGGCCGACCACGTGGTGGAGATCACGGC
>DATCLV010000535.1:0-12437 GCA_036563745.1 Acidimicrobiales bacterium
TCCTTCGGTATGTGCGATCATTCACGCATCGCCGTGCCAGGCGAGGCGGGTATGGAGCAGCTGGACCGTGCGTTGGCGAATGCATGCCGGGGACGAGAGCGAGCGGGCCGATGACTGACGAGTTGCCATTCGATGCGATCCTCTTCACGCCCGGCTCGCTGCTGATCCCCGACCCCAGCCCGGACACGGTCGACCGCACGGTCCCGGGCGCCCGCCGCGCCGTGTCGGCGCTCACCCAGTGGAACCTCCCGGTGGGCGTGGTGGTCGACCCCAACGCCGAGCCGCACGGGCCCCTCGGCCCCGCCGCGGTCGCCGCCGAGCTGCAGGCCCTCGGGTTCGGCGAGCTGCCGGTGGTGGCCGACGAGGGCGCGCTCGCCCGGGTGGCCCGCACGCTGGTCGTCACCGGCGAGCACGAGGCCGGTCCCCCGCCGCCCGACGGCAGCCCGCTGCGGGTCGCGGGCATCGGCAACGTCGTCGAGTTCCTGGCCGGCGCGATCGGGCCGTTCCGAGGTGCGGCGATGATGGTCGGACCGCTCGACAGCGTGGCCGCCGAGCTGGCGTTCCAGCGGCACCTGCAGCTCACCAAGCCGCCCGGGTCGCTGGGGCGGCTCGAGGCGCTGGGCGTGCAGCTCTCGGCGATCAGCGGCCAGGTGCCGCCGCCGCTGCCCACCCCCGCCACTGTGGCGATCTTCGCCGCCGACCACGGCGTCCACGTGCAGGGCGTGTCGCCGTGGCCCCAGGAGGTGACCACCCAGATGGTCATGAACTTCCTGTCCGGCGGGGCGGCGATCAACGTGCTGGCCCGGCACGCCGACGCCGACGTGGTGGTGGTCGACGTGGGCGTCGCCGGCGACCTCCCCGCCGCCGAGGGCCTCATCCACCGCAAGGTCGCCCGCGGCACCTACGACCTGGCCGTCGGCCCGGCGATGAGCCGCGAGCAGGCGCTCTACGCCCTGGACGTGGGCGCCGAGGTGGCGCTGGGCCTGGTCCGGAGCGGGTCGCGCTGCCTGCTCACCGGCGACATGGGCATCGCCAACACGACCGCGTCGGCCGCGCTGGTGGTGGCGCTGACCGGGCGCCGGGCCGGCGACATCACCGGCCGGGGTGCCGGGCTCGCCGCCGAGGAGGTGCCCCGCAAGGCGACGATCGTGGCCGACGCCGCCGCCCGGGCCGTCCACACCCACCGCGACGACGCCCTCGGCATCCTGGCCGAGGTCGGCGGGCTGGAGCACGCCGCGCTGGCCGGCTACATCGTGGCGGGCGTGGCGCTGGGCGTGCCGGTGATCGTCGACGGCGTGATCGCCGCGTCGGCGCTGCTGGTGGCGGCCCGGCTCGTGCCGGGCGTGGAGGCGGCGGCGATCGCCGGGCACCGCTCGGTGGAGCCCGGCTCCGACGCCGTCCTGCAGGCGCTGGAGATGGCCCCGGTCGTCGACCTCGACCTGCGGCTGGGCGAGGGCACCGGAGCGGCGCTGGCGCTACCGATCGTGGAGGCCGCGGCGCGTTTGATGGCAGAGATGGCTACGTTCGACCAGGCGGGTGTCAGCTCCAAGACCGACTGAGCGCCGCGCCCGCCTCCCCCACCCCGAGGAACGTCGTCGGTAGCCTGGCCGGCCGTCCCTCAGACCGGAAGACCTGGCAGTTCCCGTGAGCGATCCACTTCAACGACCCGGCGGCGGGCGGCACGCGGCCGGCCCGAACGACAACCGACGGGTGTTCATCCCCCCGCCGTCGTCGCCGGCGCCCCCTCGCTCCCCCGGGCCGCGCCCGGTCCCGCCGCGGCCCGAGCCGCCCCGCGGGTTCCGTCCCGGCGCGGCGCCCGCCCCGGGCCCGGCCACGCGGCCCTACCCGGGGCGGCCGGGTGGTCCGGTCCAGCCGCGGCCCGGTGGGCCCGACGGCCCCGTCCCGGGCGGTCCCGGTGGTCCGGGCGGTCCCGGGCGGCGCGCGCCCCGCCTCTGGTACAAGCGGCTGCGCTGGAAGCGGATCGGCGCCATCTTCGCCGTCTTCCTGCTGGTCGTGCTGCTGGGGTCGTGGTGGTACGCCAACACCATCTTCAACCGGATCGAGAAGGTCGACGTCACCGCGGCGCTGGGTGACGGCAGCGGCGGCACCAACTACCTGATCGTGGGGTCCGACTCGGCGGAGGTGCTCGACGAGAGCAACCCGGCGTTCGACCCGGCCCGGCCCGCCGGCCAGCGGTCCGACACGATCATGCTGCTCCGCTTCGCCGACGGGAAGGCGAAGATGCTGTCGATCCCGCGCGACCTGTGGGTCACCAACGCCGCCACCGGCGAGAACGGCCGGATCAACGGCACCTACAACCAGGGCCCGGCCAACCTGATCAACACGATCAGCCAGAACCTCGGCATCCCGATCCACCGCTACATCGAGGTCGACTTCGTCAGCTTCGCCGGACTGGTCGACGGCCTCGGCGGCGTCACCATCGAGTTCCCGCACCCGGCGCGCGACCCGAAGTCGGGACTCAACGTCACCCAGTCGGGGCAGGTCGAGCTCGACGGCCAGCAGGCCCTCGCCTACGTCCGGTCGCGGAACTACATCGAGAACGTCGACGGCCGCGAGGTCACCGACCCCACGGGCGACCTGGGGCGCATCACCCGCCAGCAGGCGTTCCTGCGGGCCGTGTTCTCCAAGCTCTCGCACTCGAACAACCCGTGGGCGATGGCCCGCACCGCCAGCAACGTGTCGAAGGGCCTGCGCATCGACGACGACATGTCGCTGTGGAACGCCATCCAGTTCGCCTGGCGCCTGCGGGGCCTGCAGCCCGAGCCGCTGAAGCTCGAGGTGACCAACGAGCGGAAGGGTGGGGCGGCCGTGCTGGTCCTCCAGGAGGAGGCGTCGAAGCCGGTCCTCGACCAGTTCCGCGGCGAGGGGTGATCGTTGGCGAACCGCCAACAGTTCGTGGTTGGCTGACGCCATGACCGACACCGCGCCCCGGGCCCGGCGCTGGGCGCGGCTCGGCCCCGACGAGCGGCGGGCGCAGATCCTGCGGGCCGCCCGGGGGCTGTTCGCCCGCCGGCAGTACTCGTCGGTGTCGATGGAGGAGATCGCCGTGGCGGCCGGCGTGCGCCGCGGCCTGGTGAACCACTACTTCGGCAGCAAGCGCGACCTGTTCATCGAGGTCGTGCGGGACATGCTGGGCGCGTTCGGCGACGCGTTCCCGCTGGGGGACGTGGGGGCCGGGGATGCGGCCGCGGGTGCGGGGGCCGGCGGCGACGCCGGGGCGCCGGCACCGATCGAGGACGTCGTGGCCGACCACGTGCGCCGGTGGCTCGACGTGGTCGAGGGCGACGCCGAGACGTGGTTCGCCATCCTCGGGGCCGAGGGGTTCGGCCGTGACCCGGACGTCCAGCGGCTGGTCGACAAGGCGCGCGACGCCACGGTCGCCGGGATCGTCACGGTGCTGCGCCAGCCGCCGAGCGACGAGCTCCACATGGTGCTGCGGGCCTACTCGGGCCTCGCCGAGATCGTCACCCGGGAGTGGCTGCAGCGGCGACGCATGGACCGCGCCCAGGCCGAGACGCTGCTCGCCACGTCGCTCGTGAGCCTCGTGCACGACGTGGTCCCCGCCCTGCGCGGGGCCGCCGAGCGGTTACCGGCGCGCGGCGACGAGGGCTCGGGTGGGCTAATCGGCGGTTAACGGCCGTGGATTCCCATGGTCCGGTCACCGTCCCGGGCCGGGGTTTCATACCGCCTCACCGGTCCCGGGACGGTGGCGCACGCCCGTCCGCCTTCTCGGCCGGCGCGCGTCAGGCCGCCGAGCCGCCGCAGCCGGCGGCCTGACCCCGCCGGCCCGAGGCCCAGACCGCTCGGCTCGGCGACGTTGGCGGGCCACTCGCCGGCGACGACGATCTCGAACCCCGGGAGGCGCTCGTGGAACCGGGCGACCGGCCCCACCTCGGCGCAGCCGATCGCGACGGCGATCCCGCGCGACGCCGGACCGCTCACGGGGTGGCGCCGAGCGACGAGAGGACCGCCCGGGCAGGGCGGCACGAGCGGTCGGCGTCGAGCGCCCGGCGGGCGAGGGCCTCGGCCTCGGCGGCGTCGCCGGGCGCGGCCCGGGCGGCCAGCAGCTCCGCGGCACGAACGGCGGAGGCGACGAACCGGGCGCGGTACCGGTCCCGCTCGCGCTGCCACCACGGCCCCGGCGCCGGGGCCTCGTCGACCGGTGGCTGGTCGGCGTGGAGCTCGCCCCGGTACAGCGCCGCCACCGCCCGGTGGTGGTTGAGCGCGACGCCGGGGGCGCCGTGCGACTCGGCCCGGGCGGCCGCGGCCACGTGGGCGTCGAAGTCGTCGACGTCGAGGCGCAGGTGGTCACCGGTCACCAGCTCGACGCCGTCGCCCTCCAGCCGCAGCAGGTAGCCGGGCCCACCCTCCGGTCGCGCCGGCTCCAGGGCCGCCGTGAGGTGCCGCACCGCCTCGGCGAAGCCGGCGCCGGTGCCGACCGCCCCGGTCGCCGCCGCCCGCGACGTGCGGCGGTGGGCGGCCAGGAACGCCAGCAGGGCCCGGGCGCCCGGATGGGCCAGGCGCTCGGGAGCCTCGTCGGCGTCGCCGTCGCCGCGGTGGATCTCCAGCGGCCCCAGCAGCGCCAGGTGCACGGTCCCGACGGGCGGCGCGGGCACGGCGGCCAGCAGGTCGCGGGCGGCCCGGACGATCTCCGGCCCCCAGCCGGCGTCGAGGTCGGCGGCGATGCGCCGGACGGCGGCGCGGCCGGGTGGGCCCAGGCTCGCCAGGAGGAGGCGGCCGTCGGGTTCCCCCCGCGCCGCCAGGCCCACGGCAAGCTCGGCGGCGAAGCGGTGGTGGAGGGCCGAGCGGGCCACGCCGAGGTGCGGCAGGTCGAGGCGGCGCAGCGCCGACGGGTCGCCGGTGGCGCGGAGGTCGACGACGGCGCGCGCCAAGGTGCGGGCCGTGGCCAGGTGGCCCCGCAGCTCCCGCCCGTCCCACACCACCCGGGCCTCGGGCGACAGCACGTAGCTCAGGCCCAACGACTGGCGCCACCAGCGCCGCTCCGGGCCCCGGTCGACGCCGTGGTCGGTGACCGCCCGGGCCAGCGTGGCGACGGCCGCGGGCTCGTCGCCGTCGGCCAGCCGGAGCGACGCCGTGGCGAGCGCGGCGTGCACCGACCGCCGCGGCTCGCCGGGCTCGCCGGGCTCACCGGAGTCGCCGGGCTCGCCGGGTTCGGCGTCCGAAGTCTTCTCGTCCTCGTCCTCGTCCTCGGGCCCGGACCCGGGCCCGGGCGACGTCGGCGGCGCGGCGGCGAGGGCGTCCGCGAGGCAGCGACGGGCGGTGTCGGGGTCGCCGGTGTGGGCGTAGGCCAGGGTGGCGGTCGTCAGGCCCTGGGCCAGGCTGTAGGTGACGCCGTAGGCGCGGGCGGCGGCCACGACCGCCGGCAGCCGCTCCATCACCGCGTCGACGTGCCCGGTGGCCCACAGCGTCATCAGCTCCAGGGTCTCCACCACGTAGCCCATCGAGGGATCGGCGGTGGCGAGGCTGTCGACGATGATCCGGGTGGCCGCCGGCTGCCCCAGGTAGAGGCGCACCAGGCCCTCGTACCAGCGGGCGAGCAGCTCCCAGCCAGGGTCGAGGACGCCGGGCGGGATGCGGCCCAGGTGCGCCAGGACGGCCTCGTCGTCGCCGCCCATGTCGGCGACCAGCGCCCAGGCGAAGGCGGCCATCGCCCCGGCCCGGGGGTGGCCCTCCTGCGCCAGCTCGAACACGCGGGCGGTCTGTCGCCGGAGCAGCTCGGCGTCCTGCCACCACCAGGCCAGGCGGCCGATGTGGGCGATGGCGACGAGCTCGGCGTCCGGGTCGCCGGCCGCCCGGAAGCCCTCGGCCGCCTCGTGGAGGGGCTCGATGGCGTCCAGCGGCGCCGCGTAGGTGCGGTGGAGGCCGGTGGCGAGCCGCCCGGCGGGCGTGGCGTGCACCTCGGGCGGCGAGGCCGCCAGCCAGCGCCCGAGCTGGTTGGCGGGCAGGGTCTCGGCCACGAGGCAGGCGGCCCGGAGGATCCAGGGGACGAGGTCCCATCGGTCGGCCCCGGCGGCGAGGAGGAAGGCGTCGTCGTAGCGGCCGCGGCCCACCAGGTGGTCGACCGCCCGGGCCCGGACGCCGGCGCGGTCGTCGGGCGGCTCGACGGCGGCGGTCAGGAGCTCGTGGGCCACGAACCAGCCCTCGGCGTCCCCGGCGACCCCGGGCACCGCCCGCAGCCGGTCGGGGTCGACGGCACCGGCGTCGGTCGTGGGGCCGAGCGCGGCGAGCAGCAGGTCGACGTCGGCCCCGCCCAGCTCGGCCAGGACCCGGACCACCGGGTCGGCGGTGATCGTGGGGTCGACCTCGGGGGCGCCGGCGGGCGGGCCGGGAACGTCGACCCGGAGGGCGACGGGCAGCCCGGCGGGTGGCTCGGCGGCGGTGGCGAGGAGCACGTGGCCGTTGGCGGGCAGCGAGGCGACGAGGTCGAGCAGCCACCGCTCCCCCGCCGACCCCGGCGGCAGGACGTGGGCGTCGTCGAGCACGAGGCAGACGTGGCGGGGCGCCCGCTGCCACACGGCGTCGGCGACCGTGCGGGGGTCGGGGGTGACGTCCCCGGCCATGAGCGCCGTCTCGGGACGACGCCCGGGATCGGCGAGGGCGTCGGCCAGCGCCCGGGCCAGGCGGTCGGCGTCGGCGTCGGCCGGGTCGAGGCCCAGCCACACGTCGTCGCCGACGGCCTCGGGGTGGCGGGACCGGGCCCGGGACGCGGCGCCGGCCGCCATCGCGGCGGCCAGCAGCGTGGTCTTGCCGTGCCCGGGACCCCCGACCACCACGGTGACCCGGTGGTCCCAGCGCTCGTGCAGCCGTTCGAGCAACCCGCCCGTGGGCACCCCCGCCGGGGCGGGGGAGCCCGGTCGAGGCTCGGGCGGCAGACGGCGGAACGTCCGTGCCATTCGCCCACCGACCTCGGGCGATCCGGTCCGTCGTGCCGCCGGCGTCTCCTCGGCCCTCCCGTCAGCCGGCGTAGTCCGGGTGCTCGTGGACCGGCTGGGCGGGTGGCGGCGAGTGGTCGTGGTCGTCGTCGCCCGGCTGGGTGGTCGTCGACCCGTGCGGGTGCGTCGTCGTGGGACCGTGCGGGTGCGTCGTGGTCGGCCCGTGCGGGTGCGTGGTCGTCGGCCCGTGGGGGTGGGTCGTCGTGGTGCTGCCGGGGCCGCCCGGGTGGCCGTGCACGTCGCAGTGCGGGCCACCGACGTCGATGCCCCCGAAGCGGTGGCCGCAGGGGTTCTCGACGATCCACGTGTGCAGCATCGGCGGCTTGTCGAAGACACGGGCGCCGGACCGGCAGGTCCCGTTGCTGGTGAGGCCGGCGAAGGTGAAGGTGGTCTCGTCGACGCAGATGTTCTCGTGCGTGTGCCAGCCGGGGTACCAGGCGTACTCCTCGGGCATGTCCTCGAGGCCGTACTGGCTGGGGAGGAAGAACATCGCCGAGACCAGCTCGTAGTCCAGCTCGTTGGTCGCCGAGTTCCAGGTGACCCGGAAGACCAGCGACTCCGGGTGCTCCGGATCGAGGATGTGCTCGTCGTCGATCCAGTCCCAGTTGATGAAGTGGTCGTAGCCGGCCGACTCGCCGGGGAAGCCGGGGGCCGAGACGCCGAAGTCGATGAAGCCCATCTCGCGCAGCGCTTCGGGGTCGCTGAAGGCAGGCAGCGCCGCCTCGGTGCGCTCGACCAGGTCGTGGAGCGCGGCTGCCTGCTCGTCCGTCCAGTCGCCCGGCGGCAGGATGTCGTCGCCGCCCGGGTGCTCGTGGCTCTGCGCGCCCACCATCGTGGGCGCCAGCGCCAGCGTCGCCGCCGCGACGACGCCGAGCGCCAGGGCCCAACTCGATCGCCTCATCGTTCCTCCCCTTCTGTCCCCCGGGGAAAGGGTTACCACAGGTTCACCTGGATGTCCCTCCGCCCCGGGTCGGTCCGTCCGTTACGCCCTACCTACGACCCAACGCCCCAAAAGGTCCCACGGTCCACAAGAAACATCGGCGCCCTCGGAGGCCATCGGCGGACCGCCACGGTGACGGCGATCGACGACTGCCTGGTCAGCATCCTCGGGGTGCCGCAGTTCCTCGCGCTGGCGATGGAGCTGGGCATCGAACGTGACCTGCTCACCCACCTGAGCCGCGGGTCAGCGACAACAACCGGCTGCGCTCGGAGTACATGCTCGACCTGGAGGGCCAGTCCCCCGAGCCGGTGGCTCGCACCCGCCACCAGACCTGGGAGATCTCCAGGATCGTCCAGCGCAAGTACACCCTCATCCGGCTGTCGTTCCTGGCGGCGGGGGTGGCGATGGTCTGCTTCGTGCTGGTGCCCGCCGTCGTCCGGCTGTGATGGCGCCATCCGGCAGGTTCGGAGTGTGGATCCAGCGGGTGGGCCGGCCCCTCCTGCGGCGACACCGAGGAGGGGCTGACAGCCGGGGACGGTTGGGGTCAGGGGGCGCCGATGCAGAGCTCGTTGCCCTCGGGGTCCTGGAGGGTGGCCCAGTAGGCGCCGAACTCCTCCTTCGGGGCCCGGATCAGGGTGGCGCCGAGGGCGAGGAGGCGGTCGACCTCGGTCTGGACCGCGTCGCGGTCGGGGGCGTGGAGGTCGACGTGGCAGCGGTTCTTCGCCGTCTTCGGTTCCGGGACCTTGGCGAAGAACCAGGCCGGGCCGGCGTCGGCGTCCCCACCGGCGCCGATCGACACGAAGTACTCGGAGCCGTCGGGGTCGACGGGCCGGGAGAGCACCTGCGACCAGAACTCGGCGAGCGCCGGCGGCTGGTCGCAGTCGAACACGATGTTGGCCAGCTGAAGTGACATGGGGGCCACCATCGGGCCTCCCCCAAGGGGAGGGTCAAGCCCCCGGCGCAGGATCCGCAGGATCCGCGGGATGCGCGCGACGCCCAGGGTCCCCGGGGTCAGGGTCGACGAGGACGCAGCGGGTCCCCCGGTAGATCGTCGCCATGCACTTGTTGCAGTGGACGCAGAGCGACTCGGTGACGTCGCCCGCCTGCCAGCGCCGCAGCAGGTCCGGCTCCCGCAGCAGCGCCCGCCCCATGGCGACGAACTCGAAGCCCTCGTCGACCGCCTGCTGCACGGTCTCCCGCCGGTTGATACCGCCCAGCAGCACCAGCGGCATGCCGAGCGCCGCCCGGAACTGCCGGGCGTAGGGCAGCAGGTACGCCTCCTCGAACGGGTACGACTTCAGGAACCGGGGCCCGATGAAGCGGAACGCCGGCCGGGCGAACTTCGGCATCGTGCGGGCCATCTCCGTCACCGGCGCCTCGCCCCGGAACAGGTACATGGGGTTCTGCAGCGAGCTGCCGGCCGTGAGCTCCAGGGCGTGGGCGGCGCCGTCGGCCTCCAGCATCCGGGCGACCTCGACGCTCTCGTCGAGCCAGAGCCCGCCCGGCACGCCGTCGGCCATGTTGAGCTTGACCAGCACCGCCAGCCGGTCGCCGACGCCCTCCCGCACCGCCTGCACGACCTCCCGGGGGAACCGGGCCCGGTTCTCCAGCGACCCGCCCCACCCGTCGGTGCGCTTGTTGAGCGCCGGGCTCAGGAACTCGCTGAGCAGGTAGCCGTGGCCGAGGTGGACCTCGACGGCGTCGAACCCGGCCTCCGCCACCAGCGCGGCGGCCCGGCGGAAGTCGGCGACGACCCGGGCGATCCCGGCGGAGTCGATCTGCCGGGTGCGCCGCATCGCCAGCGGGCTGAAGATCGGCGACGGCGACAGGCCCCGGTGCCCGGTGGCGGCGGCGACCGCGCCGGCGTGCCCGAGCTGGGCGGACACGGCGGCCCCCTCGGCGTGGACGGCGTCGGCCAGCCGGGCCAGCCCCGGGACGACCTCGGGCGTCAGCACGATCTCGTTGGGCGTGCCGCACCCCTCCTCCGAGACCGCGCAGTAGGCGAGCGTCGTCATGCCCACCCCGCCGGCCGCGACGGCCCGGTGGAACTCGATGAGCCGGTCGTTCACCACGTGCTCGCGGGTGAGGCCCTCGAAGGTGGCGGCCTTGATCACCCGGTTCCGGAGGGTGATCGGCCCCAGCTCGGCGGGGGCGAACGGATCGACGGCCGGCGTCGATCCGGGCCCCGTCCCCGGGCCCGAGGCCACGTCCGAGCCCGAGGCCGCCTGCGGGCCTGCGCCCGAACCCACGCCCGAGGCCGAGCCCGAGGCGACGTCCGAGCCAGAGGCCACGTCCGGGCCCGGTGCCGATGCCGGTGGTGATCCAGGTGCTGTCGTCATGGCGGTCCCCCTGACGCCCGACGCTACCCCGGGATCTGACGGGTCGTCAGGCCAGGACGGGCCAGTGGATCTCGGTCCGGAACCGGGCCGGGTCGTCGGTCTGCCCGTAGCTCACGACGTAGATCTCCCGCACCCGCTCGCCGGCGGTCTCGGCGTGCAGCGCCACCCACGCCCCGACCCGGCGGTAGGTCTCGCCGATCGAGTCGTAGCCGCCGGCGTGGGTCGCTACCGCCACCCGGGCGGCAGGCACCTCACCGGGCTCCACGTCGCCCCGGTCGGCCGGCAGGTCGCCAGGCGCGACCGGCTCGGCCAGCGGCACGAACGCCTCCACCGGCTCGTCGAGGTCGTCGGCGATCTCGGCGGCGTACAGCCCACCCGGTGGCCCGGCCGGGGCGACGCCCAGCGCGTCGACCACGCGGTGGAGGTCGCCGAACGCCTGGTCGAGGAACTTGGCGAACGTCGCCTCGTTCACGTGGGCCCGCACCCGCAGGGTCGGGGTGCCGGGCTGGTCCCGCACGTGGACCGGCGTGTGCGCCTCGGGGTGGGTGGCGGTCTCCTGCAGCTCGGTGACGATGCGGGCGACCTCGTCGAGCCGGGCCTGCATCCGGGCGGTGTGCTCGGCCAGCAGTGCCCGCGTCACCTCGGGGTCCCGGGCGGCGACGATGCGACGGACCTGGTCGAGGGGCAGGTCCAGCGACCGCAGCCGGAGGATGACCGCCGCATCGGTGAGCTGCGACACGTGGTACAGCCGGTACCCGGTGCGGGGGTCGACGTGCGCGGGCTCGAGGATCCCGGCCTCGTGGTACGCCCGCAGCATCTTGACCGACAGGGAGCTCGCCCGCGAGAAGGTCCCGATCGTCATCGTCCCGTCGCGCACGCCCGCCAGGTTGCCACGCCCGGACCGCGACCCCAGGCGGACCAGGGTGCGGCTCGCCCGGACCGACCGACCCGGCCCGGATCCGGCCCGGATCAGGGCCGGACTACGGGAGCAGGGCGCCGGGGTTGAGGATGCCGGAGGGGTCGAGCGCCGACTTCACGGCCTGCATCGCCGCCACCTCGGCCGGGGTGCGGTTGCGGGACAGCCACGCCCGCTTGGCGACGCCGATGCCGTGCTCCGCGCTGATCGAACCGCCGCGCTCCACCACCAGGCCGAGGATGAGGTCGTCGACGGCGGCGCCGTCGCCGTCGTCGGAACCGGCGCCCTCGCCGTCACCGGCGAGACCGGGGCGCACCACGTTCACGTGGATGTTGCCGTCGCCCACGTGGCCGAACAGCAGGGTGACGGCGTCGGGCCACCGGGCGGTGACCTCCCGCCGCACGGTGGTGCAGAACTCGGCGAACGACGCGGTGGGGAGCGTGACGTCGAGCTTGTGCGCGACGCCCAGCGTCCCGGCGTACTCCGAGTGGACCTCCCGAAAGCGCCACAGCCGCGCCCGCTCCGGTCCCGACGTGGCGACCGCCGCGTCGAGCACGGCGCCGTCCCCGTCGGCGGAGACCAGCGCCTCCGACAGCGCGCCCGTCGGATCCGAGGACCCCGCGGCCTCGACCAGCAGGAACGCCGCCGCCCGTGCCCCCTCCGCCACGGGCAGGCCGACACCGAGGTGGTCGGCGACGCGCCGGAAGCCGTCGCCCTCCATCAGCTCCAGGGCCATGACGCCCGGCAGCCGGAGCCGCAGCGCGGTGGCCAGCGCCACGGCGGCGTCGAGCGACGCCACCGCCAGCAGCCCCACCACCTGCTCGCCGGGCGGCGGCACCAGCCGCAGCCGGGCCCGGGTGACGAGGCCGAGGGTCCCCTCGCTGCCGCACAGCAGCTGGGCGAGGTCGTAGCCGGTGTTGTCCTTCACGAGGCCGGACAGGCGGCTCACCACGTCGCCGGTGCCGAGCACCGCCTCGACGCCCACCACCTGGGCCCGCATCCCGCCGTAGCGCACGACGTGGAGGCCGCCGGCGTTGGTGGCGATCATGCCGCCGACCGTCGCCGAGTCGCGGGCGGCGAGATCGACGCCGAACCGCAGCCCGGCGGCCCGGGCGTGGGCCTGGAGGGCGGCGAGCGTGACCCCGGCGCCGACGGTCACCTGGGCGGCCAGGTGGTCGACGGGCTCGAGGTCGTCGAGCCGCCGCAGGTCGACCACCACCTGGTCACCCGCCCGGGGGATCGCCCCGCCGACCAGCCCGGTGTTGCCG
>DATCLV010000421.1:0-1877 GCA_036563745.1 Acidimicrobiales bacterium
GCAGCGGGTCGGCCTGGTCGGCGTCGCCGGCGCGGCACCCCGCCCCGACGACCCGGTCTGCCGCCCCGTGTCACCGGACCCACCCGGTCGCCCCGGCCGGCTCACCTCCTCCACCACCTGCACCCCCGCCCCCGGCCGATCGTCGTCCTCTCCGAGGATGATCTGGTGGGTCGGCAAGGTCGGGTTATCGAGTGGAACCGCGCCACTCGGAGAACCCGACAACGCTTCGGCGATCAGCAAGGCCGCCACGACAGGTCCCACCATCGCTACTCGCATGGGACCGCTCCCTCCCACGCCTCGATCTGCTCGATGGCTTCGACGACCCACTGACCGTCAGTCAGGACCATCTGAGTCCTGAGGAGCTGAGTCCCGACGCCTTCTAGAAGCGCCTCGCCGGTCTGGTCGTCGACAATTCGTGAGTCATCGACAGCGCAGTCCTCGACCACCGCCGCTGAGTCGTTGGTCAGTTCGACGCTCAGGACGTCGTGAGCGTAACCAGGCCCGAGTTCCGAGTGCCGCCTGCTGTCCCGCAGAGAGGTAAGACCAGTGACCAGGTCATCTAGGGCTTTGCCAGCTGCTCGCTCAGATATCTCTGGATCGTCCGGGTCAGGAGCCTGAGCAAGGCGAGTCGCCATGTCCCAGAACTCGAGATAGGCCTCCTTGACCTCGGACTCCGGGGAGCGGGGAGTCGGTGGGTCGTCCTCGTCGTCGGAGCAGGAGCATGCGAACGGCAGCACGGCGACGAGCACCAGGGAGAGCGCTCGCCCCCACGGTCGGTTGGTTCGTCGGGAGTGGTCCACCGGGTCGCCCTCGTGATCGCCGCCACGGATCGTGCTGCGATCACCACGCTACACGCCCGCCCGGACCACATCTCCCGATCTTCCGTGCGCTTTCACTCCACAGGGACGATCGTCGGCAGCAGCCACCGGGACACCAGCTGCCCGCCGTGCGGGGACAGGTGGACGGAGTCGACGAACATGTCCTCCCCCGCCCGCACCTTGTCCGCGACGAAGCCGTTGAGGTCGACGATGTCGGTGCCGGGGCGGGTGGCGGCGATGTCGCGCAGCAGCTCGTTGCGGCAGTCGACCCGGTCGGCCGACGTGCCGTCCAGCACGGCGATGTACGGCGCGGTCGTCAGCACCACCGGCGTCCCGTCGCCGGCGAGCAGGTCGAGGTCGTACCGGATGGCGTCCTCGATGTAGGCGTCGTAGGCCGGGTCGCAGTCCTGCACCCACCGCCCGTCGAGCCGCACCTTCGAGAGCGCACCGGCGTTGGCCAGGTAGAACACCACCACGTCGGGGTCGAACTCGTCGGCGAGGCGCGCCCACAGCTCGCGGCGGTGGTCGTGGCAGGGCTCGCGTCGGGCGATCTCGCCGTCGCGCTGGAGGGTGACGCCCTCGGGGTTCACCGCCGTGCACTCCACCTGCGACGAGAAGGCGACCGCCGCCCCCGCCTCGCCGGCCACGTCGACCAGCTCGGGACCCAGGAACTGCACGCCGCTGTCGCCCACCAGCAGGATGCGGCGGGCGCCGGGCGGCACGGTCTCGGGCACGTGCAGGAACAGGGTGTCGCTGCCGGCGAGGGGGCCGTCGGGGAGGTCGCGGCCGGTGCGGTCGACCGGGGTCCCATAGGTGGCGATCGCGCCGGCGGCGAGGGTGACGGCCAGCGTCAGGCCGGCCAGAGGCACCATGCGGCGGCCCCGCACGAAGCCCCGGCGGATCGGCTGCTCGACGACCAGGTACGAGGCGGTGGCGGCGGCGAGGGTCAGGGCGACCCGCAGCAGGTCGAGAGCGACGCCGTCGATGCGGGCCCGGTCGGCGGTGACGTAGACGATGACCGGCCAGTGCCAGAGGTAGACGCCGTAGCTGATGACGCCC
>DATCLV010000433.1:0-2825 GCA_036563745.1 Acidimicrobiales bacterium
CTGCTCCAGTGCTCGCCCACGGCCATGATGTTCACGTCGTTGTCGACGAGGGCGGGCACGCCGAAGCGCTGGGCCAGGCGCTCGCCGACCGGGTAGCGGTCCCAGCCGGGCATGATCGGCGGGTTGACCGGCTGGCCGGTGGCGAACTCGACCGGGCCGGGGAGGCCGACGCCGACGCCCCGCACGTCGTCGGGGCTGCGGTCGATCTCCTCGAGGAGCTCGGTGAACGCGGTCTCGAGCCAGCCCAGGACGGTCTCGGGGCCCTCGGCGATGGCGATGTCGCGGGTGGTCTGGGCCAGCACCTCGCCGCCGAGGTCGGTGACGGCGACGCGGGAGTGGGTGGCGCCCAGGTCGCCGGCCAGGACGACGCCGGCGGCCCGGTTGAAGCTGAGGACCGTGGGTGGCCGGCCGCCGGTCGACGGGCTGTCGCCGCCGGGCACCAGGAGCCGGTGGGCGAGCAGGGCGTCGACCCGCTGAGCGATCGTCGACCGGGCGAGGCCGGTGAGCGCCGCGAGGTCGGCGCGGGTGGTGGCCTGCCCGCTGCGGACCAGCTGCAGGATCACGCCCGCCCCGGCGGGGGCGGGGGCTCGTGTCGGGACAGCGGTCACGGCCGCCAGTTAACGACCTCCGCTTCTGACTGTCAAAGGACCGCAACACGCCGTCTTACGAATCGATGGCAGCCAACTTTTGCTTGACATCCGACATAAGTGGGTCGCAGGATGCCGGGCATGGGGGAGCGGTCGGGGGAGCGCACGCCGGAAGTCCGAGCGAACGGGTCGCTCCGGGTCGCCATCGCCGGCGCCGGGTTCATCGGCGCCGTCCACGCCCACGCCGCCCGTCGGGCCGGCGCCCACGTGGTGGGCGTGGCGGCCTCGTCACCGGAGCGGTCCCGCGAGGCCGCCGAGCGCCTCGGCGCCGAGCGGGCGTTCGACGACGCCATGGCCCTCGCCACCGCCCCGGACGTCGACGTCGTCCACATCTGCACCCCCAACCACCTGCACGGGCCGCTGGCGTCGGCCGCGCTCGCCGCCGGCAAGCACGTGGTGTGCGAGAAGCCGCTGGCGCTCGACGCCGCCGAGGCCCGGTCGCTGCTGGCGGCCGCCGACGCGGCGGGCCTCGTCGCCACCGTGCCGTTCGTCTACCGGTTCTACGCCCTGGTCCGGGAGGCCCGGGCCCGGGTGGCGGCCGGGGGGATCGGGCCGGTGCGGCTGGTCCACGGCAGCTACCTGCAGGACTGGCTGGCCACCGCCGAGGACGACAACTGGCGCGTCGACCCCGCCCTCGGCGGCGGGTCGCGGGCGTTCGCCGACATCGGCTCGCACTGGTGCGACCTGGTCGAGTTCGTCAGCGGCGACCGCATCGTGGCGGTCTGCGCAGAGACCGCCACCGCGGTCCCGGAGCGGGCGGTCGCCGAGGCCCACGCCTTCGCCGGCAGCGGTGGGAGCGCCGGGGACGACGGGGACGACGGGGGCGCCGGGGGTGACGGCCCCGGGTCCGCCGGGCCCACGACGGCCCGCCGGCGGGTCACCACCGAGGACATCGGGCTCGTGCTGTTCCGGACCGCCGGCGGCGCCGTCGGGACCGTGGTCGTCAGCCAGGTCTCGCCCGGCCGGAAGAACCGGCTCCAGTTCGAGATCGCCGGCGCCGACGCCTCGCTCGGCTTCGACCAGGAGCAGCCCGAGACCCTGTGGGTCGGGCGGCGCCGCTCATCGGAGCTGGTCGTGCGGGACGGCGCCTACCTCGACCCGGCCGCCTCGCCCTACGCGGTCCTGCCGCCCGGCCACCCGCAGGGCTACCAGGACTGCTTCGACGCCTTCGTCGCCGACACCTACCGGGCCGTCCGCGCCGGCGGCACGGCCGGGGTCGACGGCCTGCCCACGTTCGCCGACGGCGCCCGCGCCACCGAGATCACCGACGCCGTGCTCCGGTCGGCGTCGAGCGGGCGCTGGGAGGAGGTCCCGACGTGAAGCTCGGCTTCATCACCGCCTGCCTGCCCGACCGGTCGCTGCCCGACCTCTGCGCCTGGGCCGCGGCCAACGGCTACCAGGCCCTGGAGGTGGCGGCGTGGCCCGACCTGGGGTCGCGGCCGTTCGTCGCCACCCACCTCGACGTCGACGGGTTCGGGGCGGCCGCCGCCGACGACACCCGGGCCCTGTTCGAGCGCCACGGGCTCGAGCTCTCGTCGCTGGCCTACTACGACAACAACCTCCACCCCGACCCCGGCGAGCGGGCCGCGGTCAACGCCCACCTCGCCAAGTGCATCGAAGCGGCGGCGCTCGTCGGCTGCCCCACGGTCGGGACGTTCGTCGGCCGCCACCCCGGGCAGTCGGTGGCCGAGAACCTGCGGGAGGCCGAGCAGGTGTTCCGCCCGCTGGTCGACCGGGCCGGCGAGCTCGGCGTGAAGATCATCGTCGAGAACTGCGTGATGGAGGGCTGGCACCCCGACGGGTACCCCGGCAACCTCGCCTACTCGCCCGAGCTGTGGGAGTGGATGTTCGACCTCGGGCTCTACCTCAACTACGACCCCTCCCACCTGGTGTGGATGGGGATCGACCCGGTCACCGCGCTGCGGCCCTACGTCGACCGCATCCCCCACGCCCAGGCCAAGGACATCGAGGTCGACGCCGCGGCCCGCGACCGCTACGGCTGGCCCGGCAAGGCCGTCGCCCGCGACGACCCGTGGGACGTCGGCTGGTGGCGCTACCGGGTGCCCGGCCTCGGGCAGGTCGACTGGGTGCGGCTCGTGGATGCCCTCTACGAGGGCGGCTTCGACGGGGTGCTGTCGGTCGAGCACGAGGACCCGGTGTGGGGCGGCACCGAGGAGA
>DATCLV010000448.1:0-5604 GCA_036563745.1 Acidimicrobiales bacterium
CACCAGGGCCTCTCCCCCGTCCTCGACGTGGGCCGGGACCCCCGCTGGGGCCGCACCGAGGAGACCTTCGGTGAGGACCCCTACCTCGTCGGCCGCATGGGCGTCGCCTTCGTGCGGGGCCTGCAGGGCGACGACCCGGCGACCGGCGTGATCGCCACCGCCAAGCACTTCGTCGGCTACGGCGCCTCCGAGGGCGGGCTCAACTGGGCACCGCCCCACATCGGGCCCCGCGAGCTGCGCGAGGTCCACCTGCTCCCGTTCGAGGCGGCGGTCCGGGAGGGCGGGGTCCGCTCGATCATGCACGCCTACAACGAGCTCGACGGCATCCCCCTGGCCGCCGACCGCGACCTGCTCACCGGCGTGCTGCGCGACGAGTGGGGCTTCGAGGGCACGATCGTGTCCGACTACTTCGCGGTCCGGCAGCTCGCCGAGTACCACCGGGTCGCCGCCGACGCCGAGGACGCCGCGCTGCTGGCCCTCGACGCCGGCATCGACGTCGAGCTGCCCGGCACCGACTGCTTCGGCGACCCGCTGCGGCAGGCCGTGCAGCGGGGCCGCGTCAGCGTCGCCCGGATCGACGCCGCGGTCACCCGGGTGCTGCGCCAGAAGTTCGAGCTGGGCCTGTTCGAGCAGCCCTACGTCGACCCGGAGGCTGCGGCCGCCGCCGTCGACACCCCGGCCCACCGGGAGCTGGCCCGGGAGGTGGCGCGGCGGTCGCTGGTGCTGCTGCGCAACGACGGGACCCTGCCGCTACGGGCCGACCGGCACCGGCGCATCGCGGTCGTCGGCCCCAACGCCGACGAGGCCCGCCACCTGCTGGGCGACTACACCTACCCGTCGCACGTCGAGTCGCTGCTGGAGGTCCGCACCGGCGACAACGTCTTCTCGATGCCGCTCGACGACGACCACGTGCTCGACCCGCCGGTGCCCCCCGGCACCACGGTCCTGGCGGCGCTGCGGGCCCGCTTCGGCGACCGGGTCACCTACGCCCAGGGCTGCGGGGTGACCGAGGCGCCGGGCCCGGACGGCGCCCCCGACGGCGACGACGCCGGGTTCGCCGAGGCCGTGGCCCTCGCCGCCGACGCCGACGTCGCCGTGCTGGTCATGGGCGACAAGGCCGGCCTCACCGACGACTGCACCACCGGCGAGAGCCGGGACGTGTCGTCGCTCGACCTCCCCGGCCGCCAGGAGGCGCTGGCCCGGGCCGTCCTCGCCACCGGCACCCCCGTCGTCCTGGTGCTGGTGGCCGGGCGGCCCATCGGGTCCGCGACGCTCCACGAGTCCTGCGCCGCGGTGCTCATGGCCTGGCTGCCGGGCCAGGAGGGCGGCGAGGCGATCGCCGAGGTGCTGGCCGGCGAGGCCGCGCCGGGCGGCAAGCTGCCGATCACCTACCCGCGCTCCGTGGGCCAGGTGCCGCTGTACTACCGGCACAAGGTGTCGGGCGGGCGGTCGCACTGGAAGGGCGACTACGTCGACTCGCCGACCGCGCCGCTGCACCCGTTCGGCCACGGCCTCGGCTACACCACCTTCGCCCTCTCCGGGGCGCGCACCGGCCCCGCCGAGGTGACCTGGCACGACGCGGTCACGACCACCGTCACCGTCACCAACACCGGCGACCGGGACGGCGACGAGGTCGTCCAGCTCTACGTCCGCGACCCGGTGGCCAGCGTGACCCGGCCGGTGCTGGAGCTGGCCGGGTTCGCCCGGGTGGCGCTGGCCCCCGGCGAGGCCCGCACGGTCACGTTCACCACGCCGGTCGGCCAGCTCGGCTTCCACGACCGGCGGCTGGCCTACGTGGTCGAACCGGGCGAGCTGGAGGTGCTGGTCGGCACGTCCAGCGCCGAGCTCGTGCCCGCCGGGAGCGTCACCGTGGTGGCCGACCCCGCCGGCCGACCACCGGAGAAGGCGTTCGACGGCACCGTCGCCGTCACCTGAACCGTCACCACCACCCGAGGGGGGACCCATGACCCAGCCGTTCTTCACCGACGTCGAAGGGCCGATCCCCTACGTGGGGCCCGACAGCGACGAGCCGCTCGGCTTCCACTGGTACGACGCCGACCGGGTCGTCGCCGGCCGCCGGATGGAGGACCACCTCCGCTTCGCCGTCTGCTACTGGCACTCGTTCTCCTGGGACGGCTTCGACGTCTTCGGGACGGGCACGCTGGACCGGCCCTGGCACCCGACCTTCGCCCCCACCGCCGACCCGATGGAGGCGGCCCGGCAGAAGATGGCCGCCGCCTTCGAGTTCTTCACCAAGCTCGGCGTGCCGTTCTGGTGCTTCCACGACCGCGACATCGCCCCGGAGGGGGCCACGTTCCGCGAGTCGGCGGCCCGGTTCGACGCGATGGTCGACCTGGCGCTGGAGCACCAGGAGCGGACCGGGCTGCGGCCGCTGTGGGGCACCGCCAACCTGTTCTCGCACCCCCGCTACCAGGCCGGGGCGGCCACCAACCCCGACCCCGAGGTGTTCGCCCACGCCGCCGCCCAGGTCGCCCACTGCCTGGAGGCGACCCACAAGCTGGGCGGCGCCAACTACGTGCTGTGGGGCGGGCGCGAGGGCTACGACACCCTGCTCAACACCGACCTCCGCCGGGAGCTCGACCAGCTCGGCCGGTTCCTCACCATGGTCGTGGAGCACAAGCACCGCATCGGGTTCCCGGGGATGCTGCTGCTGGAGCCGAAGCCGTTCGAGCCGACCAAGCACCAGTACGACTACGACGTGGCCGCCGTCCACGCCTTCCTCCAGCGCTACGACCTGGTGGGCGAGGTGCACGTGAACATCGAGGTCAACCACGCCACCCTCGCCGGCCACGACTTCGCCCACGAGGTGGCGGCCGCGGTCGCGGCAGGGATCTTCGGGTCGGTCGACGCCAACGCCGGCGACGACCGGCTGGGCTGGGACGTCGACCGCTTCCCGGTGTCGGTCGAGCAGATGGCGCTGGGGATGCTGGAGATCCTGCGGGGCGGCGGGTTCACCACCGGCGGGTGCAACTTCGACGCCAAGCTGCGCCGCCAGTCGATCGACCGGGTCGACCTGTTCCACGGCCACATCGGCGGCATGGACGTCCTGGCCCGGGCGCTGCTGGTGGCGGCGTCGCTGCTGGAGTCGGGCGAGCTGGAGTCCCTGCGGGCCGAGCGGTACGCCGGGTGGGACGGCGAGCTGGGCCAGTCGATCCTGGGCGGCAAGGTCGACCTGGCGACCCTGCGCGACCGGACGCTCGACCGCGGCGAGCCGCCGCGGGTCTCGGGCGGCCAGGAGCGGCTGGAGAACCTGGTCGCCCGCCACGTCGCCCGGGTGCGCTGAGCCGTGCCGCTGGTCGCCGGCGTCGACTCGTCGACCACCGCCACCAAGGTCGAGGTGCGCGACCTCGACACCGGCGCGGTGGTCGCCCGCGGGTCGGCACCGCACCCCGCCACCTCCCCGCCCCGGTCGGAGCAGGACCCGTCGGCCTGGTGGTCGGCGTTCCTCACCGCCTGGGCGGCCACCGGGTTCCCGTCCGTCGACGCCATCGCCGTGGCCGGCCAGCAGCACGGGATGGTGGTGCTCGACGCCGACGGCGAGATCGTCCGGCCCGCGAAGCTGTGGAACGACACCGAGTCGGCCGACGACGCCGCCCGCCTGGTGGCGGCGCTGCCCGGCGGCAAGGCCGGCTGGGCGGAGGCCTGCGGGTCGGTGCCGGTGGCGTCGTTCACGATCACGAAGCTGGCGTGGCTCCGCCGCCACGAGCCCGCGTCGTGGGCGCGGCTCGCCCGGGTCGTGCTCCCCCACGACTGGGTGACCGCCCAGCTCACCGGCGGCCCCGCCGTGACCGACCGGGGCGACGCGTCCGGCACCGGCTACTGGTCGCCGGCCAAGGGCGAGTACCGGTTCGACCTGCTCGGCCTGGTCGACCCGGACCTCGACTGGCCCTCGGCGGTGCCGCCGGTGCTCGGGCCCCGGGAGGCGGCGGGGTCGTGGCGGGGCGCGGTCGTCGCGCCCGGGACCGGCGACAACATGGCCGGCGCCCTCGGCGTGGGGCTGCGGCCGGGCGACGTCGTGGTGTCGATCGGCACGTCGGGGACCGTGTACGCCGTGAGCGACACCCCGGTCGCCGACCCGACCGGCGCGGTGGCCGGGTTCGCCGACGCCACCGGCCGCCACCTGCCGCTGGTGTGCACGCTCAACGCCACCAAGGTGACCGAGGCCGTGCGGCGGCTGCTCGGCCCGGACGTCGACCACGCCACCTTCGACGAGCTGGCGCTGGCCGCGCCGCCGGGGGCCGGCGGCCTGACCCTGCTCCCCTACCTCGACGGCGAGCGCACCCCCGACCGGCCCGGCGCCACCGGGGTGCTGGCCGGGCTCCGCAGCGACGTCACCCGCGAGCAGCTGACGCGCGCCGCCGTCGAGGGCGTGGTGTGCGGGCTGCTCGACGGCCTCGACGCCCTGGCCGCGCACGCCCCGGTCGACGGGCGGCTGCTGCTCCTCGGCGGCGGCGGCCGCTCCCGCGCCTACCGGCAGGTGCTCGCCGACCTGACCGGCCGGCCCGTGCTGGTGCCCGAGGGCGACGAGCACGTCGCCGCCGGCGCCTGCGTGCAGGCCGCCGCGGTCCTGACCGGCACGGACCTCCCGGAGATCGCCGCCGCCTGGTCGCTCGGCACGGCCACACCGGTCGAGCCGACCCCCGGGGTCGACCCCGCCGCCGTCCGCGCCCCCTACGCCGCGCTGCGGGACCGGTCGCCGGGCTGACGCTCGTAGAGTGACCGCGTGGTCGCGGTGGTGGTGGGCGGGGCGAACGTCGACGTGAAGGCCGCCAGCTCGGCCCCCGCCGTCCCGGCGACCAGCAACCCGGGGACCACGGTCGTCGCGCCCGGCGGCGTGGGCCGGAACGTGGCCGAGAACCTGGCCCGCCTGGGCACGCCGGTGGTGCTGGTGGCCGCCGTCGGGGACGACGTCCTCGGCGACCACCTGGTCGAGGCGACCGCGGCGGCCGGGGTCGACGTGACCCACGTGCGCCGGACCGCGCACCGCACCGGCACCTACACCGCGGTGCTCGACGCCGACGGCGAGCTGCTGGTCGCGGTGTCCGACATGGCCGCCACCGACACCCTCGGGCCCGCCGACCTCGACGCCGTGCGGGGCCTCGTCGCCGCGGCCGACCTGCTGGTCCTCGACGGGAACCTGGCGCCTGCCCTGGTCGGGGCCGCCCTCGACCTGGCCGCCGCGACCGCGACGCCGGTGGTGCTGGAACCGGTGAGCGTCCCCAAGGCCCGGCGCCTCGCCGCCGAGCTGCGCCCCGACCGGCCGGTGCGCGCCCTCACCCCCAACGCCGACGAGCTGGCCGCGCTCACCGGCCACGACGACCGGCGGGCGGCGGCCCGGGCGCTGCACGACCGCGGCGTGGAGCTCGTGTGGGTACGCCTCGGCGAGCGGGGGTCGTGGCTCAGCGGGCCTGGCATCGACGCGGACCTCCCGGCGGTGCCGGCCGCCGAGGTGCGCGACGTCACCGGCGCCGGCGACGCCATGCTCGCCGCCTTCTGCCACGCCGTCCTGGCCGGCGCCGACCCGGTGGCCGCCGCCCGGACCGGCCACGCCGCCGCGGCGCTCACCGTCGCGAGCCCCCACAC
>DATCLV010000449.1:0-4032 GCA_036563745.1 Acidimicrobiales bacterium
GTTGTGGGTGCCGACGGCGACGATCAGCTCGGCGCCGTGCTCGTACGCGAGCAGCATGGCGATGTCCTCGCTGGTGCCCGGGGCCGAGAACACCGTGTAGGGCAGGTCGAGGTCGTCGAGGCGCTTGGCGCCCGGGGCGCGGCCGTCGGTGTAGCCGTGGACCATCAGCTCGGCGCCGCAGCGCAGCGCCGCCTCGGACACCGAGTCGAAGTCGCCGATGATCAGGTCGGGCTTCTCGCCGATCTCCAGCAGCGCGTCGGCGCCGCCGTCGACGCCGACCAGCACCGGCTTCACCTCGTTGAGGTAGCCGGACTGGCGCAGGAGCCGCAGGTCCTCCTTGTAGTCGATGCCCCGCACGACGATCAGGACGTGCCGGTCCTTGAGCGGCACCTTGACGTCGGGCACCTCGAGGTCGCCGGTGAGCAGCTCCAGCTCCTGGCGCATGTAGGTGACCGTGTTCTGGGCGAAGCGCTCCAGCTCGGGGGCCATGTTCGACCGGGCCGCCTCGATGGCGGCGTCGACCTTGGCGAGGTCCTGGCGCACGCCGGTGCCGACGACCTCGCCGTCGACCAGCACCCGGTCGCCGTCGACGGTGACCTTGGTGCCCTCGACGATGCGGTCCATGATCTCGCCGCCGACGTCGTCGACGAGCACGATCCCGGCCTGGCACAGCAGCAGCGGCCCCAGGTTCGGGTAGCGGCCGGTGGTGGAGGGCGCGGCGTTGATCACCGCCGCCGGCGCCGCGTCGACCAGCGTCTCGGCCGCGACGCGGTCGATGTCGGCGTGGTGGATGACCGCGATGTCGCCCGGCTCCAACCGACCGACCAGGCGCTTCGTCTTCCTGTCGACCCGCGCCACGCCGACGATCGGCCCCTCGTGGTGGCCGTTGTCCCCTCGGCGCAGCCTCCTGATCATCCGTTCGACACTATTTGCTCCTTGGCGGCTGCGGCAGTCGCAAGGAGCTCCTCGGCGTGGCGGCGGGCGGTGTCGCTGTCCGGCTGGCCCGACAGCATCCGCGACAGCTCGACGATCCGCTCGTCGTGGTCGAGCAGGCGGGCCTCGGACACGGTGGCGTGCTCGTCGCTCGACTTCGCCACCTGGATGTGGGCGTCCGCGTGGGCGGCCACCTGCGGGAGGTGGGTCACGACGAACACCTGGTGCTCGCCGGTGACCGCGATCCGGGCCAGCGCCCGGCCGACCGCGGTGGCCGCGGTGCCGCCGATGCCGGCGTCGACCTCGTCGAACACCAGCGTGGGCGGGGCGTTGGTGAGCACCAGGCGCAGGGCGAGCATCGCGCGGGCCAGCTCGCCGCCGGAGGCGACCTTGCTGAGCGGCTGGGGCTCGGTGCCGGGGTTGGCGGCCAGCAGGAACACCACGTCGTCGCCGGGGTCGTCGGGGGCGAGCGGCTCGTCGCCGCCGACCGTCACCTCCAGGCGGGCGTTGGGCATGGCCAGGTCGTGGAGGTGCGCCTCGACGGCCCGGGCCAGGTCCGGGGCGGCGGCGCGGCGGGCGGCCAGCACCTGGGCGGCCGCCTCCTCGACGGCGCGGGCCGCCTCCGCCTGGGCCTCGTCGAGCTGGGCGGCGCGGCGGTCGTGGTCCTCCAGCTCGGCCAGCCGGGCGCTCAGCCGCTCGTGCTCGGCCAAGACGTCGGCCAGCGTGTCGCCGTACTTGCGGCGCAGGTCGACGAGCAGCTGGCGGCGCTCGCGGATGGCGTCGAGGCGGGCGGGGTCCTCGTCGATCGTCTCGGCCACGCCCCGGATCTCGACGGCGACGTCGGCCAGCTCGGCGGCCAGGGCGCGGAGGCGCTGCTCCTGCGCGGCGAACGGGGCCCGGCCGGCCAGCGCCGCGATCGCCGCGCCCAGCGGGTCGGCGGCGCCGCCCTCGTCGGTGAGCGCCGTGACCGCGGTGGCGGCCGCGGTGTGGTGGGCGGTGGCGTCGGCCAGCACGTCCTCCTCGGCGGCCAGCTGGTCGTCCTCGTCGGGGCCGGTGATCGCCGCCGCCTCCAGCTCCTCCACCTGGTAGCGGAGCAGGTCGATCTCCCGGGCCCGGGCCCGCTCGTCGCCGCCCAGCTTGGCCAGCTCCTGCTCGATCTCCCGCTGGCGCTCCCTGGCGGCCTGCAGCGGGCCCAGGTCGATGCCGGCGAACCGGTCGAGGGCGTTGCGCTGGGCGGTGCTGCTCAGCAGCGACTGGTGGGCGTGCTGGCCGTGGAGGTCGACGAGCCGCTCGCCCACCTCGGTCAGCGCCGCCACGGTGGCGAGCCGGCCGTCGATGTAGGCGCGGCTGCGACCGGTCCGGGGGATCGCCCGGGCGAGCACGATCTCGGTGTCCTCCAGGTCGTTCCCGAAGTCGCCGACCACGTCACGGTCGGCGGCCCGCAGCAGGAACCGCCCCTCGACCCACGCCTCCTCGGCCCCGGCCCGCACCAGCATCGGGTCCGCGCGGCCGCCCATCAGCAGCTCGATCGCGTCGACCACCATCGTCTTGCCGGCGCCGGTCTCGCCGGTGACCGCGCTCATGCCTCGGGAGAGCACCAGCCGCAGGTCGGCGATCACGCCCAGGTCCCGCACCGCCAGTTCGAGGAGCACAGCTACACCCTTCTCTCAGGAGATCTCTGGTCGGGGGTCGTCGTGGTCATCGATCGGACAACCCGAACTTCGTCTTGAGGATCCGCAGGAAGTCGCGCTGGCCGAAGGCGACCAGCCGCGCCGCCACGTTGGCGGCGGTGCACGTGATGGCGTCGCCCGGCTCCAGCGTCGCCAGCGTACGACCGTCCACCGACAGGGTGGCCGGTCGCTGCCCCAGCACCTCCAGCCGGACGACCGCCGTCGGGTCGAGCACCAGCGACCGGTCGAACAGCATGTGGGGCGACACGGGCGTGAGCAGCAGGCACCGGTGGGTGGGCGCCACGATCGGGCCCCGCGCCGAGAACGCGTAGGCGGTCGACCCGGTGGGCGTGGCCACGATGAGGCCGTCGGCGGCGTAGGTGGTGAAGAAGTCGCCGTCGACCGACACGCCGAGCCGGACCGTGTGGCCCATCGGTGTCTTCTCCAGCACCACCTCGTTGAGCGCCAGGCAGGTGGTCTCCTCGACCTGGGTCGACTCGGTGGCGACCTGGAGCAGCATCCGCTCGTCGACGTCGAAGGACCCGGCCAGGAACCGCTTGAGCGCCATGCGCAGGCCCTCGGGCTCCACCTCGGTGAGGTAGCCGAGCTGGCCGACGTTCACGCCGATCACCGGGACGCCGTCGGCGGCCACCAGCTCGACCGTGCGGAGCATGGTGCCGTCGCCGCCGAGGCTGAGGACCACGTCGAGGTTCCGGGTGAAGGTGCTCTCGGGCACGCCCAGCTCGGGCAGCTTGGCGATGCCGGCGTCCTTCAGGGGGAGCCGGACCTTGTGGCCCCGCTCGGTGAGCCAGCTTGCGGCGTCGCGGGCGAGGTCGGCGGCCAGGTCGCGCTCGGGGTGGATCACCACGCCGACCGTCGCCATCAGCCCGTCGCCTCGCGGACGAGGGCGTCGACGTCGAGCCCGGGGTGGCGGTCGATCGGGTGGTCGCCCGGGGTGCCGGCGCCGTCACGGTCACCGTCGCCGTGGTCGCTGCCGGGGTCGCCGGGGCTCGGGGCCCGCACGTGGAGGACGAACTCCACGTTCCCGTCGGCGCCGTGCAGCGGGGACACCATCGCCCCCATGATGGCTGCTCCGCGGGCGCGGAGCGCGTCTTCCACCTCGTGGAGGACCCGCCGCCACACCGCGGGGTCGCGGATCACGCCCCGCCCCCGGTCGGCCTCCTCGCGGGTGGCCTCGAACTGCGGCTTGACCAGCAGCACCATCGTCGCCCCCGGCCGGGCGGCGCCGAGCAGGGCCGGGAGGACCGTGCGCAGCGAGATGAACGACAGGTCGGCCACCACCAGGTCGACCGGCTCGTCGAGGACGAGGTCCCGCACGTTGGTGCGGTCCCGGACCTCGACCCGGGGATCGCCCGCCACCCGCTCGTGCAGCAACCCGTAGCCGACGTCGACCGCGACGACCTGCTTG
>DATCLV010000456.1:0-1911 GCA_036563745.1 Acidimicrobiales bacterium
AACCAGGCCCACCCGCCGGCCGGGCCGCCGTGGCCCGGCCACCGGCCGGAGCCACCGACCCCCGGGGGTGCACCGTTCCCCCCGGGCCCACCGGCGTCCCACCCACCGGCACCCGGCCCACCGGCGTCCAACCCACCGGCACCCAGCCCACCGGCGTCCCACCCACCGGCGCCCAACCGGCCGGCGCCCGACCGTCCGGGCCGGCTCGGCCCGACCCGGCCGCCGACGCCGAGGGCAACGCCCGCCCGGCACCGGAGATCCGGCCGCCGGCGATCCCTGCGCACGGTCGTCGCCGTCACCGCGGTGCTGGTGGCGGCGACCGGGCTCGGGACGGCGCTCAAGCTCGGGGGCGCGTCCTACCTCACCACCGTGCTGGCCGGCTCCCCGGCCTCGGCGAACCCGT
This sequence comes from Acidimicrobiales bacterium, assembly GCA_036563745.1. Taxonomy (GTDB): domain Bacteria; phylum Actinomycetota; class Acidimicrobiia; order Acidimicrobiales; family VFJN01; genus DASXTK01. The sequence goes on from DATCLV010000456.1 coordinate 404, forward strand.
TCGCGGGCACGGCCGCGGAGGACCTTCCCGTCGGCGAGGCGGGCATCGTGGTGCCGACCGCGACCGCCGTCCCCGGCTTCACCGAGGCCGAGGTCGCCGCGGCGCTGGAGACCGTGCGGCAGGCGCTGATCGCCGGCCGCCTCGACGAGCGGATGCTCTACGACCACGACCCGTCGGACCTGCGGGCCCTCTTCTCCCCCACCGCCGCCCAGGACCTGGACCGGATGTTCGCCGACAACCTCGGCGGCATCGTGGCCACGATGATCGCGCCCGGCCACACGCTCCCCACCGACCAGATCCGGGTCAGCGGCACGATGACCTTCACCGGCGTCGTCATGGACGACATCCGCTGGCTCGAGGTCCACACGGTGTTCGTCTGGGTCTATCCGTTCCCGGGCCCGTCCCGGCAGCCGGGCGATCGCCTGGTGACGGTGCGGGACGACATCTACTGGCTGTTCCCGGCGGCCGAGGACGTGGTGCCCGACGACGCCGGCATGTACCTCGACGGCCGCAGCACGTCCTTCGCCCACAACATCGACTGCGACCTGCTCGAGCGGAGCCTGGTCGCCCTGGGCCGGCCGCGGGTCGGCGTCGTGGGCGAGGAGATCGACCCGTACGCCCTGCTGGACCCGACCAGCACGGTCTGGCTCCCGGAGACCTGCGGGCCGGTCACCGGCCCGTGACCCCGGCGGGCGTCACCGCTCGGCCCCGGCCACCGCCCAGCGGGTACCCCGCGCCCGCAGCACCAGGCCCACGAGCCGGACCACCATGAACATGGCCAGGGCGAACCACACCCCGGGCAGCCCCAGGCGCAGCCAGTGGGCGAGCCAGGTCAGCGGCAGGAAGAAGCCGAGCGCGGCCAGCAGCGTGAGGTTCCGCAGGAACCGCACGTCACCGGCGCCGATGAGCACACCGTCGAGCGCGAAGACCAGCCCGCCCAGGGGCAGCATGCCCACCAGCCACGGCCACACGACCAGTGCCTGCGCGCGGACGTCGGGGTCGGGGCTGAACACCGCCGGCAGCACCCACGCGCCGGCCCCGATGATCACCGCGAGCCCCGCCCCGCAGACCAGCCCGATCCGGCCGACCCGGGTGGCGACGCTGCGGGCCTCGGCCGGCACCCCGGCCCCGAGGGCGGCGCCGACCAGCGACTGCGCGGCGATCGCCACCGCGTCGAGGGCGAGCGCGCAGAAGAACCACAGCTGCAGCGCGATCTGGTGGGCGCCCAGGGCCGCGGCCGACACCCGGGCGACCACGGCGGCGGCCGAGAGGAAGCAGGCCTGGAACGCCGCGCCGCGCACCACCAGGTCCCGGCTGACGGCGAGCTGCCCGCGCAGCACCGACCACTGGGGCGACAGCGGCACCCGCCGCCGGACCAGCGCGGCCACGAACAGCGCCCCGCCGACCGCCTGGGCGATGACGTTCGCGATGGCCGACCCCACCAGGCCCAGCCCGACCGGGTAGACCAGCACCGGGCAGAGCACGCCGGAGAGCAGGAACGCGGCCAG
>DATCLV010000460.1:0-3867 GCA_036563745.1 Acidimicrobiales bacterium
CGCCGTCGAGCGGGCCACCGCCCTGTGCTGGTACGCGGTGCTGACGATCGCCGAGGAGGCGCCCGACCGGGCGGCCGCGGCGTCGATGGCGAAGGCGGCGGCGGGGGAGTGCCAGCGGTTGGTGGTGCGCGACGGCCTCCAGCTCCACGGCGGCATCGGCTTCACCTGGGAGCACGACCTGCACCTGTGGCTCAAGCGGCCGGGCGCCGCCGACGCCCTGTACGGCTCGGCGGTGCAGCACCGGGCGCTGCTGGCCCGCCGGTTCGGGCTGCTCCCGGCGACGGATGGCGGCGACGGGAGCGACGAAAACGGCGTCAACGGCGTCGAGGGCGCGGCCGGCGACGCGGCCGGCGCGGTGGCGCCGGCCGGGGCGACCGCCGCCGCGGCGAGCGGGGAGGAGGGGGCGTGAAGCTCACGTTCGGGCCGGACGTCGAGGCGTTCCGGGAGGAGTTCCGGGCCTGGCTGGCCGAGCACCGGCCGCCGGCGGAGGAGATGGCCGCCGAGCCGGCGGTGTCGTCGGCCCACCTGCCCGGCTGGGCCCGGTCGTGGACCCGTCGCATGTTCGACGACGGCTGGCTCGTCCCCGGCTGGCCGCCCGAGCGGGGCGGGCGCAACGCCGGCCCCGTCGAGACCCTCGTCTACCTGGAGGAGCTCACCAGGGCCGGCATCCCCCGCACCACCAACCCGCAGGGGCTCGGCATCGTCGCCCCGTCGATCCTCGACTACGGCACCGAGGAGCAGATCGGCGACTACGCCCTGCCGATCCTGCGCGGCGAGAAGGCCGCCTGCCTGGGCATGAGCGAGCCCGACGCCGGCAGCGACCTCGCCTCGCTCAAGACCCGGGCCGTGCTCGACGGCGACCGCATCGTGATCAACGGCCAGAAGGTGTGGACCTCCGGCGCCAACTACGCCGACTTCTGCTTCCTGTTCTGCCGCACCGACCCCGACGCGCCCAAGCACAAGGGCATCAGCGTCGTGCTGGTCGACATGGACACGCCGGGCGTCACCGTCCGGCCGCTCGGCGAGATCATCGCCCCCGAGCACCCCGACCTCAACGAGGTGTTCTTCAGTGACGTCGAGGTGCCCGCCACCAACCTCGTCGGCCGGATGAACGACGGCTGGGCGATGGCCAACGGCTCGCTGGCGCACGAGCGCGGGATGGTGTGGCTCAACCAGGTGCTGCGGCTCGAGCAGGACGTCGACCGGCTGCTGGCCGAGGCGCCCGCCGCCCTCGCCCGGCTGGGCGGCGCCGAGCGGGCCGTGGTCGCCGACGGGCTCGTGCGGTCGCTGATCGACGCCACCGCCGCGCGCTGCCTCGGCTACCGGGGCTTCGCCAAGCTGGTGCGGGGCGGGTCGGCCCCCGAGCAGGCGCTGATGAAGCTGTTCTGCAGCGAGTCGGCCCAACGCCTCGCGCAGCGGGCCGCGGAGATGGGCGCCGACCGGGCCGCCACCGCCAACCTCGGCCCGGGCGAGGACGACCGCACCTGGATCGAGCGCTGGTTCATCACGTTCGGCAGCACGATCTCGGCGGGCACGTCGGAGATCCAGCGCAACATCATCGCCGAGCGGGTGCTGGGCCTGCCCCGGTGAGGGGCCACCGACCAGAGTGTCCCCCCATGCGCCACCACGTGACCTACCCGCTCGTCGCCCACCCCACGAACCCGGAGCTGCTGACCGGCGAGGCCGTCGTGCGGTTCGCCACACGGGCCGAGGAGCTGGGCTTCGACGCCGTCGGGTTCACCGACCACCCGGCGCCCACCGACCGCTGGCTGCAGGCGGGCGGCCACGACAGCTTCGACCCCTTCGCGGCGTTCGGCCTGGTGGCGGGGGTGACCACCCGGCTGCGGCTGGTGCCGAACATCCTGGTGCTGCCGTACCGGAACCCGTTCGTGGTGGCGAAGGCGGCGGCGACCCTCGACGTCCTGTCGGGCGGGCGGTTCACGCTGGCGGTCGCCACCGGCTACCTGCGCGGCGAGTACCGGGCGCTGGGGGTCGACTTCGACGAGCGCAACGCGCTGTTCGACGAGGCGCTCGAGGTGATCCGGGGCGTGTGGACCACCGACGACTTCGCCTACGAGGGCCGCCACTTCACCGCCACCGGACAGACCGCCAACCCCAAGCCGGGCCACGTGCCCGTGTGGATCGGCGGCAACAGCGCCCTCACCCGGCGGCGGGTGGCGGCGTCGGCCGACGGCTGGACCCCGTTCGCCGCCCCGGCGGGACTGGCCCGCACCGCCCGCACCGCCGCGCTGGAGACCGTCGACGACCTGGTCCCGATGCTCGACCACCTGTGGGCCGCCGTCGAGGAGGCCGGGCGCGACCGGTCCGCCATCGACGTCTGCGTCCAGGCCTTCGGCTGCGAGTCGCCGGGCCGGCCCGGGTTCTCCGGCGACCGGCACCTCGACGTGCTCGGCCGCCTGGCGGCGCTCGGCGCCACCTGGACCGCCACCAACGTCCCCGGCGACTCCCTCGCCGCCGCCCTCGACGGGCTGGAGGCGTACGCCACCGCCGTCATCGCCAAGGCGCCCTGAGACGCCCGTGGTCAGGAGCGGTCAGGAGCGGTCAGAAGAGCCCGCGGAGGAAGCGGGCGACGGCGGCGCCGACGGTGACGATCAGGACCGAGCCGCTGGCGCCGACGAGGACACCCACGGCCAGGACCACCAGGTCCTCGAGGACGATCGCCAGCGCGATGACCATCCCGCCGGCCGCGGGCAGCGTGTCGAGGCCCGAGAACGGCGGGGCGATCGCCGAGAACCCGGTCAGCACGATCACCAGGAGCCCGAGGAGCCGGATGAACCACCGCTGCCCGAACAGGGCGGCGCCCCGGGGTCGGGAGCGGGCCTCCAGCCAGCGGATCTTCCGGCACAGGTAGGGGAGCGCCCGGTTCGCCAGGGTGGCGCCGAGCCGGCGGCGACGCAGCCGCGCCGGGAGCCAGAGCGTGCGGCGGCCGAGCACCATGTGCGCGGCGGCGACCAGCGCCAGCAGCTCGAAGAGGTGCGACACGCCCCCGCTCGGGACCGGCAGCGCCGGGACGCCCAGGCCCAGCACGACGGCGACGGCGAACCCCCGCTCCTCGAAGACGTCGACCATCTCGCCGAACGTCTTGTCGGGGTCCTCGGCCAGCCACGTCTCCAGCTCGTCGCCGAAGCCCGGCCCGGATCCGCCCGGCGCGCCCTCCGCGTCCTCCGCGTCCTCCACGCCCTCCACGGCCGTCGCCATCCCTGGCACCTACCCGGCGCCCCCGCCCCCATACGGCGCGCCCCCGGTGCCGACCCGGCTTCGAACCTGCCCCCGAAGTGGGGAGCCAGCTCCCCGTTCCGGGGGCACGTTCGTCGAGGGTGGCGGGGGTCAGCCCGCCTGGTGGGCGTAGGCGGCGGCGATCGCCGCCGCCAGGCGGGCGTTGCTGCGCACCAGCGCCACGTTGGCCCGGAGGCTGGCGCCCCCGGTCATCTCCACCACCCGGCGCAGGAGGAACGGCGTCGTCGCCTGCCCCCGGATGCCGAGCTCGTCCATCTCGCCCAGCGCCCGGTCGATGATCCCGGCGATCTCGTCGGCGGGGATCTCGTCCTCCCCGGGGATCGGGTTGGCGACCAGCAGCCCGCCCTCGATCCCCAGCGACCACTTCGCCGCCATCACCGCCGCCACCTCCTCGGGCGAGTCGACCCGCCGGGGCGCCGGGAACCCGCTGCTGCGGGAGTAGAACGACGGGAAGTCGTCGCTGCCGACGACCAGCACCGGCACCCGCAGGGTCTCCAGCGCCTCCAGGGTGAGGCCGATGTCGAGCACCGACTTCACGCCCGCGCTCACCACCGCCACGTCGGTGGCGGCCAGCTCGGTGAGGTCGGCCGACACGTCGAAGGTCTGCGC
>DATCLV010000468.1:0-1703 GCA_036563745.1 Acidimicrobiales bacterium
CCAGCCGGCGTCGTCGGCCAGGACGGCCAGGGCGGCACCGGCCGCCACCACCAGGGCGATCACCACGCCCACCGCGGTCGGCAGCGTGCGTTGGCGGAAGTTCTCCCGGGTGAAGACCGGGGCGGCGAAGGCGGGCGTGAGGAGCCGCCACGCCACCAGGGCGGCCACGATCCCGACGACGAAGGCGACGACGACTGCCACGACCTGCGGACCCTACTCGCCGTGCCGGTGGCCCGCGGGCCGGTCGCCGTCAGGCGACGGCGCCCGAGGCGACCACCAGCGGGCCGGTGCCGTAGGCGGCCTGCCAGGCGGGGAAGCCCTCCCGGAACGACGGCGGCAGGACGCTCAGCAGACCGTCGACGACCTGCGGGTCGAGGCCGTCGGCGAGCCACGGGAGCTGGAACGCCGGGTCGTCGAAGCCGCCTGGGGGACCGTCCTCGGGCGGGCCGCCGGCACCCGGGCCGTCCTCCGACGGCGGACCGCCGGGGCCGGGGCCGGCCGCCATCACCGGGACCAGGTGCTCCTCCTCCCGGTCGAGGTGGGCGTCGATGACGGCGGCGAGCCGCTCGAAGGCGGTGACGGCCGGCGCCAACGCGTCGCCGGTGCCGGTGCCGGCCTCCGTGCCGGTCTCGGTGTCGCCCGAGCCGGCGCCGGTGAGCGCCGCGAGCCCGGCGTCGACGGCGTCCATCACCTCGTGGAGGCCGGCGTGCTCGGCGTCGAGCCGGTCGATCACCTCGGCCAGCGAGGGCACGGCGTCCCGCAGCGTGGGGAACAGGACGTCGTCCTCCATCTCGTGGTGCTGGACGAGGACCGACCGGTAGCGCGCCCAGTGTCCGGCGATCGCCGCCGGATCGATCCCCGCCCGGAGCGCGACCGGGAACCGGTGGGCGTCACGACGGAGGGCGTGGTGGACGGTGAGGAACCCGGTGACCGGCGTGGGCCGGCCATCGGGGCCGAGGGTGGGGAGCAGAGCCATCGGTGTCTCCTGTGACGACGGGGGGTCGCAGACACATGCTATCCGCAACTATTTGCGAAACGCACAGGATCCGCTGCCGTGTCCTGTCGATCCGGAGGACACGGCCTACTGTCGGGCGGGATGCCTTCGACCCCCTCCCCCGACGACCCCACGGTCGTGGCCGTGGAACGGGCGATGGTCAAGATCCGCCGCTCCCAGGCTCGCCGGGCCCTGGGGCCCCCGATGCTCGCCGCCATCGCCGACCGGCTCGGCCTCCAGCTCGACTACGGCATGACCTCGGTGGTCGACGCCGTCGAGGAGCCCGCGCCCGACGGCGGCGACGTCACCGTCGGGCTGGTGGCCGAGCGCCTCGGCCTCGACGCATCCCGGGCCAGCCGCCTGGTCGCCTCCGCCGTGGCCGCCGGGCTCGTGCGCCGGGAGGCCTCGCAGGAGGACGGCCGCCGGAGCCACCTCACGCTCACCGACCTCGGCCAGCGGGTCCTCGAGGTCGAGCAGGACGTGCGGCGCCGCAACATGGCCGACCGGATGGCCGACTGGTCAGCCGCCGACCGGCGCGCGTTCGCCGAGCTCATCACGCGCTTCGTCGACCGCCGCTGAGCGACCCCCGGCCCGTGCGGCCCGCGCCGCCCGCCGGTCGCGCCAGCGGTCCCAGCTGCCCGTCCAGTCGATGAACAGCAGCGGCACGGTGATCGCCCAGGCCCAGTAGTCGAGGCCCAGCAGGAACCAC
>DATCLV010000469.1:0-2621 GCA_036563745.1 Acidimicrobiales bacterium
GGGCGGCGAGCAGCAGATGCTGGCGCTGGCCCGGGGCCTGGCCACCGACCCGGCGGTCCTGATCCTCGACGAGCTGTCGATGGGCCTGGCGCCGCTGGTGGTGGAGGAGCTCTACGCCCAGGTGGCCGACCTGGCCCGCACCGGGGTGTCGGTGCTGGTGGTGGAGCAGTTCGCCAAGGTGGTCCTCGGGGTGGCGGACCGGGCCGCGATCATGGTCCACGGTCGGGTCAGCGACGTGGGGACGCCGCACGAGATCGAGTCCAAGCTGTCATCGGCATACCTGGGTGGTTCATAGATGAGTGTCACCACGAGCAACGACGGGTCCGACGCCCGGGTCGAGCGGTTCAAGGCCGACGTGGCCGACATGCGGCTCCGCGACCCCGCCACGGGCCTCGACCGCCTCCTGCTGCGCCTCGGGGTGCTCGGCATGGTCGCCGGGCCGGTGCTGGCGGTGGCGGGCTACTTCCTGGCCCACAGCGCCACCGGGCCGCTCCAGCAGCGCGACGCCATCGTCCAGGCGATCGTCGGCCTGTGCGTGTCGGTGGTCGGTGCGGCGCTGTACGTCAAGTCCGCGCTCACCGGGTTCCTGCGCTTCTGGATGGCGCGGTTCGTCTACGAGCAGCGGGCGCAGGCGACGAAGTCCGACGTCATGACGTAACTTCAGGGGCGATGGTAGGCGCCGGCGAACTGGGTGGAGCACCTCGCCTCGTCGGTCGTGACCAGGAGCTGCGCCGCGTCGTGCAGGCCGTGGCCGCGGAGGGGGGCCGGGGCGCGATCGTGGCCGGCCCGCCCGGGGTCGGGAAGACCTGCCTCCTGGACCGGGCCGCGGCCGAGCTGGAGGAGCAGGGCTTCGCGCTGCTCCGCGTGGGGCCCCCGGCCGCCGGGGAGGGCAGCGACGCCGACGGCGCCGGTGACAGCGCCGACGGCGCCGACGGCGTGACCGAGCTCGCCCCGTTCTCCGCCATCGGCCGGCTCCTGCCCGCCCTCGGCGACGACCCCGACCGCTGGGCGCTCGAGGTCCACCAGGGCATCCGCCACCTGGTCGAGCAGGCCCGGCCGGCGCGCCCGCTGCTGGTGGCCGACGACCTCCACGGCTTCGACGCCGCCTCCGCGACCTTCGTGCAGCAGGCGGTGGTCGACCGGCGGCTGCACCTGCTCGGCGCCTTGCGCACCGGCGCCGGGCCGGGTCTGGGTGCGCCGGGGCCGGTCGCCCCCGACGCCGTCACCCGGCTGTGGAAGGACGACCTGGTCGAGCGGGTCGACCTCCTGCCGCTGGAGCGGGCCGGCGCCGACGAGATGGTCGAGGCCCTCGTGGGCGGGTCGGTCGACGCCGCCACCCGGTCGCTGCTGTGGCTCTGGAGCGAGGGCAACCCGCTGGTCCTCACCGAGCTGGTCGACGAGACCCGGGCCGAGGGCAGCTGGCGGCACAGCGCCGGCCTCTGGCGCCTCGACCGGGGTGCGTCGCCCCAGCCGCTGCGGGCGCCCACGCTGGCCCGGATGCTGGAGGACCGCCTGGCCGGCGCGTCCCCGGCGATCACCGACGTGGTCGACGCCCTCGCCATCGCCGGCAAGCTCCCGGTGGGCGTCCTCGCCCAGCTCGTGGGCGTCGGCGCGCTGGCCGCCGCCGAGCGGGCCCGGCTCACCACCACCGAGGACGAGCCCGACGGCCGGGTCGTCCACCTGGCCAACCCCTTCTTCGGCGAGCTGCGCCGCTCCTCGCTGTCGGCCGACCGGATCGCCGAGCTGCGCAACCGCCTGCTCGACGTGTTCGAGCAGATCGGGCCGGTGGCCGCGAACGACATCCCGCTGGTGGCCCGCTGGTACGTCGAGGCCGGCCACGAGGACCCCGGCACCGCCGACCTCCTCGCCCGGGCCGCCGAGCAGAAGTGGTCCGACAACGACCCGCGCGCCGCGGCCGAGCTGGCCCGGCGGGCCCGCACGCTCGACCGCGACGACCGCACGGGCCTGGTGCTGGTCAACGCCCTGGCCCGCCTGGGCGCCGACGAGCTCGACCAGGTCGCCGACGAGGTGACCACCACCGCGCTGTCCGACGCCGTGCGGGCCGAGGCGGTGCTCAGCCGGGCGCTGTACCTGTTCCAGTTCGCCAACCGGCCCGACAAGGCCGAGGCGCTGCTGACCGACGCCGCCGCCTACCTGACCGACGAGCGCTGGCGCGAGATGCTGCGCCGCCAGATCGCCGGGTTCCGGCTCCAGCGCGGCGACCTGGCCGGCGCGCAGGCCCTGGCCGTGCCGCTGCTGTCGTCGTCGCACCGGTCGACCGTCGCCGAGGCCCACAGCGTGATGTCGCCCGTGCGGCTCATGCAGGCCCAGGTGGGGGAGGCGTTGGCGCTCGCCGAGCGGGGCCTGGCCATCGCCCTCCAGAACCTCGCCGACCCGCTGGAGCGGGGTGACACCGACGCCGGCGCCGTGGGCGAGCACCTGTTCCACCAGATCGGCGCCTGGATGGAGGCGGGCCGACTGCTGGAGGCCGAGCAGGCCGCCGAGGCGTCGATCGCCACGCTCGACGACTCGCTCGACCCGTTCACCCGGGCGTTCGTGGCCTTCGAGATCGGCCGGATCGCCCGGCTGCGGGGCCGGCCCGAGACCGCCGCCCGCTGGTT
>DATCLV010000471.1:0-6071 GCA_036563745.1 Acidimicrobiales bacterium
GGCGGGGTCGGTCTCGGTGAGGTCGGACCGAGTGAGCTCGGTGGTGAGGCCGGTGGTGAGGTCGAGGATCCGGATGTCGGCGGGCCCGAACTCGTCGCTCACGTACGCCAGCCGCCGGCCGTCGGGCGACCAGGTGGCGCGGGCGTCGGCGGCGAGGCCGGTGGCGAGCTGGACCTGCACGTCGCCGTTGGTGTCGGTCGCCCACAGCTCCCAGCCCCCGACGCCGCCCTCGCCGATCTCCATCGTGTAGGCGATGGTCTGCCGGTCCGGCGACAGGGCGGGCAGCCGCGGCTTGTTGGCCCGCTCCTGGGTGATCTGCCGGAGCCCGGACCCGTCCTGGTTGATCACGGCGAGGTTCCAGAGGTTCCCGTCGCGGCTGGTGAAGACCATGGTGTCGAGCGGGAGCGCCGGGCCGGTGGGCAGCCGGATGGCGGGGTCGCCCGCGGGCTCGGCCGTGGTGGAGGTCTGGGCGGCGGTCGTGTCGGTGGTCTCGCCGGCCGCGGCGTCCCCACCTCCGTCGTCCCCGCCGTCGTCGCCGGAGAGGAACAGCCAGGCCAGCCCGGCGACGACCACGACCAGCGCCGCCACGCCCAGGCCGACGAGCAGCCCGCGCCCGCCCCGCCGGTCGCCGTGCTCGTCCCGGTCGCCCCGGTCGTCACGACGGCCACCGGGACCGCCCACGCCCGCGCCCCCGGGACCGCCGACGTCCCCGGCGCCGGGCGATCCGGCGAGGGCCCCGAGGCCGGGGCCCGTGGGCGGGATCGGCACCGTGGTGACCGCCGGGCCACCGCCGGCCGGACCTCCCGTCGGGGCGAACCCGACGGCGCCGCCGCCCGCGCCCGCACCCGGCGGCGCCAGGACGCCCCGGGCCATCGCCTCGGCGGCGGCGATGTGGGCGGCGCCGAGCGCCACGGCGTGCTTGGGGTGGACGTCGATGGCGATCGGCCGCTGGAGGTCGTTGACCAGCATCTGGCCCACGAGGGGGATGCGCGACGACCCGCCGACCAGCAGCACGGCCTTCAGCTCGGTGGGGTCGACCTGGGCGAGCCGCAGCGCCCGCCGCATGGCGTCGACCGACTCGGCGAGCGCCGGGCGGATCATGTCCTCGAACTCGCTGCGCGTGAGCCGGATCTCGGTCCGCTGGTTGGGCAGCGCCACCGGGATCGTGGTGTCGGTGTCCCACGACAGGGCTTCCTTGGCCTCGACGCAGTCGCGCCGCAGCCGCGATACGGCGGCGATGCTGCCGGGGTCGTCGGGGTCGAGGGCGTGCAGCGCGTCCTGGACGTAGCCGGCCACGTAGCTGAACACGGCGTCGTCGAAGTAGACGCCGCCGAGCTGCTCGATGCCCTGCGGGTCGCCGACCAGGTGGAACGTGGCGCCGCCGTCGCCGGTCGGGACGTTGCGGAGGATCGCGGCGTCGAAGGTGCCGCCGCCGAGGTCGTAGACGGCGACGGTCTCCCCGGGCCCGACCCGGGTGGTCGACGCGTAGTGCACCGCGGCGGCCTCGGGCTCGGTGACCACCGTGCACGGCTCGACGTCGGCCTGGCGCAGCGCCTGGTCGAACAGCTCGCGCTTGTAGTCGCCCCAGTTGGCCGGGCAGGTGACGACGGTGTGGTCGGGCAGGCCGCCCTCCCGGTCGGACACCACCTTCACCACGGCCCGCAGCAGCTTCGCCATCAGCGTGTGCGCCGAGAACGGCGACCCGCCGAGCAGCACGGGCGTCGGGTCGCCGATGCGCCGCTTGAACTCGCGGGCGAAGCGGTCGGGCTCGGTGAGGCTGCGCCGCTCGGCGGCCTCGCCGATCAGCAGCTCCCCGTCGTCGCGCAGGAACACGACCGACGGGATCTCCAGCGACCGCGTCCCCAGCGTCGCCACCTCGGCCAGGCCGTTGCGGATGATCGCCGCCGCCGTGTAGGTCGTCCCCAGATCGACCCCGAGTTGATAGCCCACGTCCCCCTCGTTCCGTCAGTGTCCCGCCGGCCGCCACCGGACCGGTGCGGCGCCGGCGACGCCGCCCGCGATGTGGGTGAGCGCCGCCGCCGTGTGCCCGGTGGCGCGGGCGAGGGCGTCGAGCGCGGCGCCCTGGTCGCGCCGGCCGGCGGCCCGGGCGGCGTCGAGCAGCAGCCGGGCGGCGAAGCGCGCCTCGGTGCGGGCGTCGGGCGCAGCACCGACCGCGGCGGCCGTGGCGGTCCCGGCCGCCATCGCGGCGTTGGTGCGGCCCTGGCCCCAGCCCCGGCGCAGCAACCAGCGCCGCCGCGACCGGTCGCCGGTCACCCGGTGCAGCACGAGCGTGGCCGGGTCGTAGACGATCGTCCCGCCGGCCGCCCACAGCCGAGCCCAGAGGTCGGCCTCCTCCCCCGATCGCAGCCGCCGGCCGCGCCGGCCCAGCTGCTCGGCGAACCCGCCGGCGGCCAGCGCCGCCTCCCGCCGCACCGACATGTTGGTGCCGTAGGGCCCGTGGGGCCGCGGGAAGGGGCCGGGCTCGTCGCCGTGGTCGACCGCGCTGTACCAGTGCTCCAGCCCGGGCGTGACCCAGCGGGGGCGCCCCTCGGGCCAGGTGAGGACCACCGGCCCGCCGACGGCGGTGGCCGCCGGGTCGCGCCGGTAGGCGGCCAGGTGGGCCGCGACCCAGCCCCGCGGGGCGATGGCGTCGTCGTCGAGGAACAGCACCACGTCGCCCGAGGCGGCGGCGAGCCCGCGGTTGCGGGCCCGGGAGAGCCCGGCGACGGGCTCGTGCACGACCGTGCGGCGCCCGGGGTCGGCGGCGGCCCAGCGGTGCAGCCGGCCCGTGGTGCCGTCGGTCGACCCGTTGTCGACCACGACGACGTCGACGCGATCGTCGGGCGCCAGGACCTGGCGGTCGAGGCTGTCGAGGCAGCCCTCCAGCAGCTCGAGGCGGTCGCGCGTGCAGACGACCACCGTCGCCGTCGGTGCCGCCACCTCGTCAGATCCCGCTCTGGACGTACGCCCGCTCGTACCACCCACCAAGCAGGGAACATTAGGCGCCGCGGCGCCGTCCCCAGGAACGGACCACCCCCGGGGCACGCCGCGTCCGCAGGCGTGCCTACCCCATCGCGAAGCCGTGGGTGCGGAGATAGCGGGCGATGTCGGCCCGGCGGGGGACGATCCGGACGCGGCCGATAGCGGCGCCCGCGTCGACGAGCGCCTTGATGGCGGCCAGCCAGTCGGCGCCCGGGTTGAAGTCGGGCCGGTCGTCGCTGCCGGCGACCGCCCACTCGACGGGCGTGGCCTGCTGGCGGCCGTCCGGGGCGTCGAGGTCGGCGCCCCGCTCGGCCAACCGCCGGACCAGGTCGGGCCGGCCGGCGTAGGCCGCCGCGTGGAGGGCGGTGGCGCCGTCGTCGCGGCGGGCGTCCATGCCGAAGCCGAGGTCGAGCATGAGGTCGACGGCCTCGGTGCCCACGTAGGCCGCGGCGTCGACCAGCGCCCACTGCTCCGAGCCGGCGAACCGCGCGGCCATGTGCGGGTAGCGCTTGGCCAGGGCCTCGGCCTCGGTGCGGTCGTTGCGGGCGCACGCCCCGAGGAACCGGTCGACCTCGGTGGCGTCGTAGCGGGCCCCGTAGCGCCGGAGCACCCGGACCAGGTCGGTGCGGCCCCGCTGGACGGCGAGGCGCAGCGGCGTGCGCCCGTCGGCACCGGCGAGGTTCGGGTCGAGGCCCGACTCCAGGAGCCGCCGGAGCCCGGCGCCGTCGTTGCGGTCGATGCACGCCAGGGCACGATCGGGGCCGGTGGCGGCGCGCCGCCCGCCCCTGCCGAACCTGCCGATCCCGCTCATCGTCGTCGCCCGCACCCTGCTGCCACGCAGCCTCCCCTGACCTGTTCCCGATGAAAGCCGACCCGGCGGCACGCGGCAAGGGTCTCGACCGCTCGCTCGGGGCCGCGTCGGGCGCGGTGAACTCGGTAGGGTGCGCGGCCATGTGGGGGAACCGGAGGAGTCGGCGGGGCGCGCTGGCGGCGGTCCTGGCGGTGGCGCTGCTGGCGGCGTGCTCGGGCTCGGACGACGGCGACGACGACGCGGGGAGCGGCGACGGGGGCGGCGACGGTGACGAGGCACCCGCCGCCGAGGGCAGCTTCACCGTGCTCACCTACAACGTGGCCGGGCTCCCGCAGGAGATCTCCACCGAGAACCCGGAGGAGCACCTGCCGCTGATCAGCCCGCTGCTCGACGAGTACGACGTGGTCCTCACCCAGGAGGACTTCGACTGGTGGCGGCCGCTGCTCGAGGGGTTCGACTTCGTCAACTACCACGAGCGCCTGCGGGCCGAGGCGACCCACGAGCACCGCACCACCCGGTACCCGGGGCCCGAGGCGACCGGCGTCGACGTCGGGACCCGCACCGACCTCCAGGTCGGCGACGGGCTCGGCATCCTGTCGCGCTTCCCGTTCGACGGCGAGCAGCGGGTGCCGTGGGAGGGGTGCTTCGGCGGGTTCGACACCAGCGACGGCGGTGCCGGCGACTGCCTGGCCGCCAAGGGCTTCGCCGTGGTGCGCATGACCCTGGCCGACGGCGCGGAGCTCGACGTCTACACGCTGCACGCCGAGGCCGGCGGCACCGACGAGGACCAGGCCCTGCAGGAGGCCGACTACGAGCAGCTGGCGGCGTTCGTCGAGGAGCACAGCGAAGGCCGGGCGATCCTCCTGGGCGGCGACACCAACCTGCACACCGACCCGGAGCACCCCGACGCCGAGGGCACCGCCGACACCGAGATCTGGGAGCGGTTCCTGGCGGCGACCGGGCTGACCGACGGCTGCGAGGCGACCGGCTGCGACCGGCCCGGCGCCATCGACAAGCTCGCCTTCCGGTCGGCACCCGACGGGTCGCTGGAGCTGCGGTTGACCGACTACGAGTTCCCGGAGGACCGCTTCGTCGACGCCGACGGCGAGCCGCTCAGCGACCACCCGCCGCTGACCGCCACCGTCGAGTGGGAGGCCCGCTGAGCCGGCCGTTCGGCGGGACGAGCACGTCAGCCGCCGGTCACATACCGTGACGGCATGCGGGACGCGACCAGGGAGCTGAGCGCCCGGGAGGTGGCGGACCACCTCGGGCAGATCCACGAGCAGGGCTTCACGATCGTGGAGGACGCGATCGAGCCCGGCCTGGTCGCCGAGCTGTCGGCCACGCTGCTGCGGCTGGAGGAGGAGCTGGGCGTCGTCCCGGCCCGCAACGAGTTCGAGGGCCGCCACACGGTCCGGATCTACAACCTGCTGGCCCACGACGACGTCTTCGCCCGGGTCCCCGTGCACCCCAACGTGCTGCCGATCGTGGAGGGCGTCCTCGACGACGGCTGCCTGCTGTCGTCGCTGTCGTCGATCGCCATCGGCCCCGACGAGACGCCCCAGCCGATCCACGCCGACGACCAGGTCATGCCGATCCCGAAGCCGCACCCGGCGACCGTGTGCAACTCGATGTGGGCCCTCACCGACTTCACCGAGGCCAACGGCGCGACCCGCCTCGTGCCCGGGAGCCACCGGGAGCCGAACCCCGACCTGTTCGGCACCTACGAGACGATCCCGGCCGAGATGCCGAAGGGCTCGGTGCTCGTCTGGCACGGCAGCCTGTGGCACGGCGGCGGCGCCAACACCACCGGCGAGCGCCGGGTCGGCCTCGCCTGCAACTACTGCGCCGGCTACATCCGCCAGCAGGAGAACCAGCAGCTGGGCATCCCGGCGGCCACCGCCCAGCGGTTCGACGAGCGCCTCCAGCGGCTCCTGGGCTACGGCGTCTACCGGAGCCTCATCGGCCACATCGACCGGCGCGACCCCATCGGCCTGCTGCGGGGCGACGACCACCTGCGGATGATCTGGGACGTCGAACCGGACGGGTAGCGGACCCGGCGACCCCGCCCACCGGCCTCCGGCGGCCGCCCGGGCGGCCGCCCGGATTGTTACTCCGAGTTGTCGTCGCGCCACGGAGCTGGCACAGTCCTCGTGTGACCTCGATCACGCGGCTGGGGGGTGCGCGATGACGACGACACGGGAGCGGCGCTGGGTCACCGGCGCCGGCGGCGTCGAGCTGGCCGTCGACGAGGCCGGCGTCCCCGGCGCCCCCACGG
>DATCLV010000479.1:0-9872 GCA_036563745.1 Acidimicrobiales bacterium
CGACAGCAGGACGGCGAGGCCGACCAGCACCACGATCGCCACCACGTTGGTGGCGGTGACCCAGGGGCTCGCCCGGACGGCGAGGCCGGCGGCGGGCAGCAGCGCCGCGGCGGCCAGCACCCGCGCGCCGGGGCTGGCGAGGCGCCCGTCGGTCACCAGGCCGGCGACCACCAGGGCCACGGCAACGGCGACGACGAGGTTCGCGGCGCCGCCCCGGATCCCGACGTCGAGCGCCAGCCCGGCGCCGGCGGTCCACGCCAGCAGGCGGGTGGGGGAGCGGTCGACCAGCGCCGGCGGCAGCACCTCCCGCCAGCGGGGCAGCCACGCGTCGAGCGGGATCGCCGTGGCCCGGCTCGCCGGGCCGGTGGCGCCGAGCCGGGGCCTGCTCATTGCGGTGCCGTCACCCATCGATCGCCTCCAGTGGGTCGTGTCCGGCGGATCGCCGCAGGACCGTACGACCCCGATGTGTGAGATCTCCGCGCGGGTTTGTGCAGATCCTGTGCGGGTCAGGCGACGACGGCGGCGGGGGCGACGGTGAGGGTGCCGGCGCCGGGGTCGACGTGGGCGGTGGTACCGAGCGGGACGGGGAGGGGGTCGGGCCCGTGGCCCAGGTCGAGGCCGGCCAGGACCGGGACGCCGAGGCCGTCCACCAGGCGGTCGGCCAGGACGTCGACGAGGCCCCAGCCGCGGTCCGCGTAGGCCTCGTAGCCGGGGAACCGCCCGAGGACCACGGCCCGGACCCCGTCGAGGGCCCCGGACCGCAGGAGCTGCGTGAGCTGCCGGTCGACGAACCCCAGGCCGAGGCCGGGTGGGCGCTCGGTCTCCAGGAGGAGGACGGCGCCGTCGAGGTCGGGGAGGCCGGCGCCGACCATCGTCGCCACCGCCATCAGGTTGCCGCCCATGAGGAACCCGGTCGCCGGTCCGCCCGTGGAGAGGCCGGCGGTGAAGGCACGGTCGTCCCGGCGCAGCACCACCGGCTCGTCGGTCGTCAGCAGCGCCCGGACCGCCGCGGCGCCCCGGGGTCCTCCCAGACCGCCGTGGATGCCGGGCATCCGCGCCCGTCGCCACAGGACCAGGTGCAGGTAGGTGATGTCGCTGAAGCCGACCAGGGGTTTCGGGTCATGGCGGACGGCGGTGACGACGTCGTCGAGGTCGTCGAGGAGGCGGTAGGCCCCGGCACCGCCCCGGCTGGCGACGACCGCCCGCACGTCCGGGTCACGGTACGCGGCGACGAGGTCGGCCCGCCGCACCTCGTCGGTGCCCGCCATGTACCCCCACCGGTCGAGGGCGTGGCGCCCGGTGTCGACCCGGAAGCCGCACCCGGTGAGCGTCGCGATCGTGGCCCGGAGACCCGCCTCGTCGGGGGAGCTGGCCGGCGACACCAGGCGCACCCGGTCGCCCGGCCGCAGCGCCGGGAACCGCAACCCGGGCCCGTCGGTCTCCCCACCCACGGCCGCCGGGTGTAGCACCGGGCGCTACCTGACGCCGAACCTGCCCCCGAAACGGGGAGCCCGCTCCCCGTTTCGGGGGCAGGTTCCGTTCGGGGGGCAGGTCCGAGGATCGGCGCGGAAATCTCGGCGATCGTGTCGAAGGCGGGTCGTTGGCGGTGACCAATGGGTGACGGTGGCCGAAGGGGCCACCCCGACCGGAAGGTAACGTGACGACATGAAGTACATGCTCCTCATCTATGGCAATGAGTCCGTGTGGAACTCGGTCCCGAAGGAGGAGTTCGAGGAGATCGTCCGCCAGACCGACGCCCAGAACCGGGCGCTCTTCGAGTCCGGCGAGCTGGTCGGCGCCTACGGGGTGGCCGACCAGGACATGGCGAAGATGGTGCGGGTGAACGGCGACGGCGCCCCCGCCGTCACCGACGGCCCGTACGCCGAGGCCAAGGAGTACCTCGCCAGCTTCACGATCGTCGACTGCGACAGCCTCGAGCGCGCCCTCGAGATCGCGGCGGCGAACCCGGCGTCCCGCTACACGGGCGTCGAGGTGCGGCCGCTGATGCACGAGGCGAAGCTGGACGTGTGAGCGGCGTCAGCGGCGTCCCCGATCCGGCGCACGATCCCGCCGCGGCTTCGGCCGCGGCGGGGCGCGCCGCCCCGGCGACGGCGGACCCGGCGACGACCAACCCGCCGGCGACCAACCCGCCGGCGACCAACCCGCCGGCGACCGAGCCGACCGCCGAGCCGACCGCCGAGCCGACCGCCGAGCCGACCGCCGAGCCGACCGCCGAGCCGACCGCCGAGCTGAGCGCCGACGAGTGGCGGCGGTTGCGGGGCCTGGTGCCCGCGGTGCTGGGCGCCCTCGTCCGGCGGCACGGCCACTTCGACCTCTGCGAGGACGCGGTCCAGGAGGCGCTCCTGGCGGCCGCCGTCCAGTGGCCGCGGGAGGGCCGCCCCGCCAACCCCCGGGCGTGGCTGCTGACCGTGGCGTCGCGCCGCCTCCTCAACCGGCTGCGCAGCGAGGCGGCCCGGCGCCGCCGCGAGGAGCACGCGGCCGTGCTGGCCCCCGCCGACCCGCCCGATCCGGCGCCCGCCGGCGACGACACGCTCACGCTGCTGTTCCTCTGCTGCCACCCCACGCTGACGCCGTCGGCCCAGGCGGCGCTCACGCTCCGGGCGGTGGCCGGCCTCACCACGGCCGAGATTGCCCGGGCCTACCTCGTGCCCGAGCCGACGATGGCCCAGCGGATCAGCCGGGCCAAGCAGCGCATCCGCGCCGCCGGCGCCACCTTCGACCTGCCGCCCCACGCCGAGCGCTCGGCGCGGCTGCGGGTGGTCCTCGAGGTGCTGTACCTGCTGTTCAACGAGGGGTACACGGCCTCGTCGGGCGACGACCTGCTGCGGCCCGACCTCACCGCCGAGGCGATCCGGCTGACCCGAGAGCTGCGGCGGCTCGTGCCCGACGACGGCGAGGTCGCCGGGCTCCTGGCGCTCATGCTGCTCACCGACGCCCGGCGCCCCGCCCGCACCGCGCCCGACGGGTCGCTGGTGCCGCTGGCCGAGCAGGACCGGTCGCGCTGGGACACGGCGGCGATCGCCGAGGGCGTCGCCCTCGTCACCGACGCGCTGGCCACCAAGCCGCTCGGGCCCTACCAGCTCCAGGCGGCCATCGCCGCGGTCCACGACGAGGCGCCGACCGCCGACGCCACCGACTGGCCGCAGATCCTCGCCCTCTACGGCCTCCTCGAACGGCTGGCACCGGGGCCGATGGTGACGCTCAACCGGGCCGTGGCCGAGGCGATGGTGCACGGGCCCGAGGCCGGGCTCCGCCTGCTGGCCACCGTCGAGGTCGACGACCGGGTCGCCGGCCGCCACCACGTCGACGCGGTGCGCGCCCACCTGCTGGAGATGGCCGGCGACCGGGCCGGTGCCCACGCCGCCTACCTGCGGGCGGCCCGCCGCACGACCAGCACGCCGGAGCAGCGGTACCTGCACGCCCGGGCCGCCCGGGTGGCGGACGCGGTCGGACCCGGAGCCGGAGCCGGAGCCGGAGCAGGCGCAGGGGCCGGCGAGGCCTGGGCCGCGAGCGAGGCCGGCGAGGCCGAGGTCGTCGAGGTCGTCGTCGACCGGGTCAGGGCTTGATGCCGACCGCGCCGTAGACCGGGATCAGCTGGCCCTCGGGCAGGTACCGCGGGTCGCCGTCGGGCCGCCATTGCTCGACCGGCACCAGGCCCGGCTCCAGCAGGTCGAAGCCCTCCAGGTGGTGGGCGATCTCGCGCTCGGTCCGCACGACGTAGGGCTCGTCGAGCATCTGGTTGAGGAGCTCGACCACCTCGGCGGCGCCCTCGGCGTAGATGTCGAGGCTGGACTGGGCCATCACCACGTAGCTGCCGCCGACCAGCGACGACCGCAGGCTGTCCATCAGCTTCTGCGCCACCTCGTCGGTCACGATGTTGAGCGAGGTGGGCAGGACCACGGCGATCGGCGCCTCGAGGTCGAGCATCTCGGCGGAGCCCTGCAGGATCCGGTCGGGGTCGTCGAACGGGCTGTGGATGTGCCCGACGGCGCCGTCCGGCCGATCCCGCCGCAGGCCGTGCACGTGGGCCAGCGTGGTCGTGTCGTAGCTGGCGTAGACGATCTTGGCGTCGGGCACGAGCGGCAGGACGTGCTCGTGGACGATGCCGGTGCTCGGCGTGGCCGTGCCGATGTGGAGGAACTGGCGCACGTCGGACTCGTCGGCCACCGCGCGCACACCCCGAAGGACGAACTTGTGCATCGCCTCGACGACGCCCCGCAGCCCGTCGAACCCGGTCGGGGCGGCGGCGGCGAGCGACTCGGCGGCCCGGCGGTCGGCCTCGAAGTTCGCCCCACCCCCGGTGATCACGTTGCGGACGCGCGCCAGGCGTGGGACGTCATGGTCGATGGGAAAGCTGCCGTCCTCTGTCCTGTCGGCTGCGTCGTCCATCACCGGCTGCTTTCTGTCCCCCGCCTGACCACCTGCGATCGCCGACATTCCACCACGCGCGGTCACTGCTGCGCAGGTTCAGACGGGAAACGTTCCGCGGGGATGCGTATCCCCTTTCAGATCGCGTGGAGCGCGCCGCACAACGTGGTCGGATCGGCGCGATCTGCCGAGCGGCAGGGGGTAGCGTCGCCGGGTATGGCCGACAAGCCGCACGTGTACGTGCCCCCGGGCGAGGCGCCCCCGACCGAGCTGGAGATCGAGGACCTGGAGGTCGGCGACGGCCCCGAGGCGGCCAGCGGCCACGAGGTCGAGGTCCACTACGTCGGGGTCGCCTGGAGCACCCGCAAGCAGTTCGACGCCTCCTGGGACCGGGGCGAGACGTTCCGGTTCGGTCTCGGGCAGGGCCAGGTCATCAAGGGCTGGGACCAGGGCGTGGCCGGGATGCGGGTCGGCGGTCGCCGCCGCATCACGATCCCGCCCCGCCTGGGCTACGGCAACGCCGGTGCCGGCGGGGTCATCCGTGGCGGCGAGACGCTGGTCTTCGTCGTCGACCTCCTCGGCGTCGCCTGACGCAGTGTGATCGCGAATCCCTGGGGGCCTCGGGCCCTCGGGCCCCGGGCCAAATTGCGTTGATCCGGCCGCACATGTCGGCCTGATCGACGCAATTTCGGGGGAGGGGAGCGACGGCCCGGTCCGGCATACTGGGCCGGTCACTTGTGCAAGCGTTCACAAGGGGGTCGCCGATGACCGACCGCAAGCCGCCCGGGATGACGTGGGAGACCTGGATCGACCGGCAGATCCGGGAGGGCATGGAGCGCGGCGACTTCGAGGGCCTGCCCGGTCACGGCAAGCCGCTCGCCGACCTCGACCGGAACCGTGACGAGCTCTGGTGGGTCAAGGACAAGCTGCGGCGGGAGGGCGTGTCGTACCTCCCGCCGACGCTGGCCCTGCGCAAGAAGGTCGACGACGCCAAGGCCGCCATCCGTGCCGCCGGGGACGAGGCCACCGTGCGGCGGTTGGTCGAGGAGATCAACGAGGAGATCCGGAAGGTGAACCGCCAGGCGGCCGCCGGCCCGCCGACCACGCTGTCGCCGTTCGACGTCGAAGAGGTCGTCGCCGAGTGGCGTGCCGCCCGCTGACGGTTCGTCCGGTGGTCAGAGGGCGCCGGTGAGCGCCAGGGCCGCGGCGCACGCGGCCAGGCCACCCACGACGTTGGCGGCCACGTAGCCCGTCGCGGGACGGGCGCCGGCGTCCTCCGCGGTGCGGACGAGGTCGAGGGCGAAGGTCGAGAACGTGGTGAAGGCGCCGACGAACCCCGTGCCCACCACGGCCCGGGCGCCGGCGGGCAGGCCCAGGCCGATCACCAGCCCCAGGGCGAACGAGCCGGTGACGTTGACCGCCAGCGTCGCCCACGGGAACCGGGCGGCCCGGGCGTGGAGGGCCTGGGCGACCAGGTAGCGGGCCACGGCCCCGGCCGCGGCGCCCACGGCGACCCCCACCGCCGTCACGTCCCGCCCCCGGGGTCGAGCCGGGCGGCGGTCAGGAGGAGCCCGAACAGGGCCGCCGCCGGAGCCGCCAGCAGGCCGGCCACCAGGTAGGCGGTGGCGGTCGGGGCGTGGTGGTCGCGGGCCAGGAGGACGGTCTCGGCCATGGCGGTCGACCAGGTCGTGTAGCCGCCGCAGAACCCGACGCCCAGGAAGGGGCGGAGCAACCGTCGGCCCGGCCACCGCGCCGCCGCCAGCACCGCCACGACGCCCAGCACGAACGATCCCGACACGTTGACGACCAGCGTCGTCCACGGGAACGCACCCGCCCGCACCGGGAACGCCGAGGCCAGGCCGTGGCGGGCGAGGCCGCCGAGCGCACCGCCCGCGGCGACCGCGAGCAGCACGTCCGGTCGTGAGCGCACCGCCCGACGCTACCGCCGGGCGCGGGCGCGACCGGCCGGCGCCACGGGGGGCGCCGGCCGGGGGGAGCGCAGGGTTGCCGCGGTCCTGCGCCCCCGTCGATCAGGGAGCGCAGCGGCGCCGCGTCACGGACGCCGCG
Source organism: Acidimicrobiales bacterium (assembly GCA_036563745.1). Classification (GTDB taxonomy): domain Bacteria; phylum Actinomycetota; class Acidimicrobiia; order Acidimicrobiales; family VFJN01; genus DASXTK01. Next base: position 6,457 of record DATCLV010000479.1, read on the forward strand.
CCGGGAGGGGGATCAGAAGGCGGCGGTGCCGGGGTTGTCGGCTGCGCCGGCCTGGGGGAGCAGGTCGAAGCGGATGTGGCCCTCCTCGGTGACCTGGGCGTCGAGCGCCATCTGGTCGAGGGTGAGCGCCGCCTGGGGGCCCACGAACACTCGGGCACCACCCTGGTCGATCACCTGGTCGTCGGGCCCGGGGCCGGTGGTCGGCTGGACCGTGAGCTGCGACTCGTCCTGCTCGGAGTGGCTGATCCGGAGGCCGGCGGTGTCGGGGTAGTCGGGGCGGTCGAGGAGCGTCCGGATGGTCTCCGTCGCGTTCTCGGTCAGTACGAGCATCGGTACCTCGTGTTCTGGGTTGGTGGTGCCTGCGCTCGCGCCGGAGGAGCAGGCCCGTCCTCTCCGTGAGCCCCCGTGCTTCCCGCCGAGCGGCGCCCCAAACACGCCGAGCGAGAAAGTGTCCGCGCTACGGCGCCGAGGCGGTCGCCGGCGTGCCTGCGGGCGTGGGTGCGCGCACGACCTGGGCCGGGGTGGTGCCCACGAACCGGCGCAGCGACCGCGTGAGGTGCGGCTGGTCGGCGTACCCGAGCCGGTGCACCACGTCGAGGGGCGCCACGCCGCTCGACAGGAGCGCGACCGCCCGCTCGGCCCGGCGGATCTGCCGGATCGTCCCCCGGGTCAGGCCGGTCGCCCGGGCCACCCGCCGCTCGATCGACCGGGACGACAGCCGCGGCCGCTCGCCGGGCTGCGCCACTTCGTCGGCCGCGGCGTCGGCCGCCACCACGGCGGCGGCCACCGGGTCGTGGACCAGCAGCCCGGCCGCCAGCAGCCGGTCGACGAACACGTCGGCGTTGTCCGGGGTCGGCAGCTCCCAGTCGTCGCCGCCCAACCGGAACGACCGGGGCGTCGGGGTCGGCAGCGCCAGCCCGGTGCCCACGAGCCGCCGCAGGTCGACGCCCGGCAGGAACGTGCCGAGTCGGAACTGGATGCCGAAGAACTCGGCGTCGAGGGGGACGGGCGCAGGGGCGGCCTCGGCCTCGGGGCCCCGGACCATCACGGTCAGCTCGCCCCGCTGCCGCGTGATGACCAGCTCCCACTGGGCGGCGGCCGTCGACAGCATCACCGGCGCGGTCGTCGTGTCGCTCTCGGTCGTCCACGTCCCCGTGATCAGGGACGAGCTCGAGGGCCGCTCGACGAACGCGAACATCTCGTCGGCCCGCTGCAGGTCCATCCCGCCAGCATGCCGGGCCGAGGCCGGCGGGGCGCAGGTCGGTGCGACCCGGGGCGGCGGTAGCGTGCCGAGCGTGAGCGATGGCGACGGCCGTGACGTGCCGACCTTGTACGAGTGGGCCGGCGGCGAGCCGGCGTTCCGGCGGTTGATGGACACCTTCTACGACGCGGTGGAGCAGGACGAGCTGCTGTCGCCGGTCTTCCCCGGGGGCGTCAGCGAGGAGCACCGTCACCACGTGACCGTGTGGTGGTCCGAGGTGTTCGGCGGCCCGGCCCGGTACACCGAGTCGCTCGGCGGCTACGAGAAGATGCTGAGCAAGCACCTCGGCCTGGGCATCACGCCCGAGCAGCGGCACCGGTTCGTGGCGCTGATGAGCCTGGCCGCCGACCGCGCCGGGCTCCCCGCCGACCCCGAGTTCCGCTCGGCGCTCCTCGCCTACCTGGAGTGGGGGACCCGCCTGGCGCTGCACAACTCCCAGCCGGGTGCCGAGGTGGTGGAGCACGCCCCGGTGCCGCGCTGGGGCTGGGGCGAGGCCCCGCCCTACCAGCCCTGACGGCCGCGTCCGGCCGCCCTCGTGGGGCGAGGGTGGGCTTCGGCGCGCCCTGGTTCGGGTCCTGCCCCCTGCGCTACTGACGAATTCGCGATGAGTTGCCGCTCTATTGACTCGTCGCGCCTATAGTCGTGCGGTATCGACAGTTGCGGCGTGAGCCGCGTCGGAATTGGGGGAGACACCGATGAGGAGACCGAGATCGATCGTCGCGGCCGTGCTGGCCGTGGGCCTGGTGGTGGCCGGCCTGGCCCTCGGGCCCGCGGAGGCCGGCGCCCAGACCAACCCGTACCAGCGGGGCCCGAACCCGACCGCCACCGCGCTGCGGGGCCGGGGCCCGTACTCGCTGTCGCGGGTCGACGTGAGCGGGTTCGGCCAGGGCTACAACAACGTCACCGTCTGCTACCCGAACGACACCAGCGGGGGCACCTTCGGCGGCGTCGTCGTCATGCCGGGCTTCCTGTCGCTGAAGGCCCAGATGATGTGGGCGTGCGACCGGCTGGCGTCGCACGGCTTCGTCGTGGCGGTGGCCGAGACGAACTTCCTGCTCGACCTGCCCGGTGGCCGCGCCGACCAGGCCCAGGCCATCGTCCGCCACCTGTCGGGCACGGGCGCCCCGGCCGCGGTGCGCCAGCGCCTCGACGCCACCCGCTGGGCCGTCACCGGCTGGTCGATGGGTGGCGGCGGGGCGCTGGAGACCGGGGTGCGCAACAACCCGCAGCTCCAGGCGGTCGTCGGCTTCCAGCCGTGGGACCTGTTCAACTTCAGCGCCCAGAAGGTGCCGGCGATGATCGTCGGCGTGTCCGACGACGTCGTCGCCGGCGTCGGCTCACACTCCGAGCCCTTCTACACGCAGATGAACCAGGTCGAGAAGTACTACGTGGAGATCAGCAGCGGCGGTCACTTCGTGGGCTCCAGCGACAACGCGATCCAGGGGGCGTTCACGATCGCCTGGCTCAAGCGCTGGGTCGACGACGACACCCGCTACGACCAGTTCCTCTGCCCGACCCCCGCGACCTCGGGGGTGACGGAGATCCGCAACACCTGCCCGATGACCGGGACCTGACCCAGGCCTGGACCACCGGACACCGGACGGCGGCCCCGCGGCCCATCCCCGCGGAGCCGCCGTTCGCGCGCCGGCGCCGCTGCGCAGCCGGCGAGCGCACGGACGTGCCCGGCGAGCCGGAGGCAGCCCACCTACGCTCCAGGGGATGTTGGCGGAGCTGCTCGGCCACCCGGGCGTCGAGGAGCGGTGCGAGCTGCGGAGCCGGTTCGGGCTGTTCGCCTTCCACGGCGGGAACCTGGAGCGGGGGACCGACGCCATCGCGACCGCGGCCGCCGACGAGGCCGGCGCCTCGCTCTACGTGGTCCGCCAGCCACCCGACCTCCGCTGGCACGTGCCGTCGACGGCGTTCGACCCGGCCGCCTCGCCCCGGCTGGCCGCGTTCGTGGAGCACGTGGACGTCGCGGTCGCCGTCCACGGCTACGGCCGGGAGGGCATGTGGACCACCCTGCTGCTGGGCGGCCGCAACCGGCCGCTGGCCGCCGACCTGGCGGTCGCCCTGCGCGCCCGGCTCGGCGACGGCTTCGACGTGGTCGACGACCTGGCCGCCATCCCCGAGCGGCTCCGGGGCCAGCACCCCCGCA
>DATCLV010000480.1:0-4629 GCA_036563745.1 Acidimicrobiales bacterium
CTGTTCGACCGGTGCGCGGCCGTGTCGTTCGCCGTCCCGCCGGCGGTCCAGGCCGAGCTGGCCGTCGACGCCGCCCGGGCCGGCAAGCACCTGCTGCTGGAGAAGCCGGTGGCGCTCACCACCGACGCCGCCCGCCGGCTCGCCGACGCCGCCGACGAGGCCGGGGTCCGCACCCAGGTGCTGCTGTCGTGGCGCTACGCGGCGCCGGTCCGGGACTTCCTGGCCCAGGTGGCCGCCGGCGACCCGCCGTTCGCCGGCCGGGGCGCCTTCCTGGCCGGCGGGGCGCTGCTGGGCCCGTTCACCACGCCGTGGCGGCTGGAGCACGGCCCGCTCCTCGACCTCGGCCCCCACGTGGTCGACCTGCTCGACGCCGCGCTCGGCCGGGTGGTCGACGTGCGGGCCCACGGCGATCCCCGCCGCTGGGTGGGCCTGCTCCTCGAGCACGAGGGCGGCGCGGTCAGCGAGGCGTCGCTCACCGCCCACACGATGGTGCAGCCGCCCCAGGCGCGGGTCGAGGTGTACGCCGAGTCGGGCGTGGCCGAGGTCGACACCGGCGCCGGCGTGGGCCCCGAGGCGTTCACCACCGTCGTCGACGAGCTGGTGCGGACCGTGGCCGGCACCCCGCACCCGCTCGACGTGCACCGGGGCGTCCACCTTCAGCAGGTCCTCGACGCCGCCCTCCGCGACCTCGGCGCCGGGTGAGAGCGACGCGGGGCGGGTGACGCGGGGTCGCGGGGGCACCGCGGGGTACAACCGGACCATGGCCGTTCCCGCCGCGCTCGCCGATCCGGGGGATCCCGGGGCCCCGGGCCCGCCACGCCCGACGCCGGCGGCGCCGACCGCCGGCCCGACGGCGGCCGACGAGCGGCGCCGCGCCCGGCTCCGTCGCGCCCGCCGGCAGGCCACCGGGCTGCTGGTCGTCGTGGCGGTCGCCGCCGTCGCGCTCCGGCTCCTCCACGGGGGCGACGACCACGCGGGCTGGGTCGGCTACGCCCTCGCCGCCCTCGACGCCGCCATGGTCGGCGGCCTGGCCGACTGGTTCGCGGTCACCGCCCTGTTCCGCCACCCGGCGGGCGTCCCGGTCCCCCACACGGCGATCATCCCGGAGCGCAAGGACAGCTTCGGCGAGACGCTCGGCGACTTCGTCCAGGAGCACCTGCTCACGCCGGACGCCATCGTCGAGCGGGTCCGCGTCACCCGGCCGGCGGCCCGCACCGCGGCCTGGTTGTCGGATCCCGCCAACGCCTCCCGCGTCGCCGGCCACCTGCTCGACGCCTCGGTCACGCTGGTCGACCTCCTGAAGGACGACGAGGTGCACAGGGCGCTCGAGGACGCCGTCCGCAACCGCATCGACCGCACCCCGCTCGCCCCGCTGGCCGGCAAGGCCCTGGAGCTCGCCACCCGGGACGGCCACCACCAGGAGGTGCTCGACGTGGTGCTGCGGGCCGTCGACCGCTTCCTGCGCGACAACCGGGCCAACCTGCGGGCCCGCTTCGGCACCGAGGCCCCGTGGTGGCTGCCCGAGGCGCTGGAGGACCGCGTGTTCGAGCGGCTGATCGACGGGGTCCACAAGGTGCTCCACGACGTGGCCGCCAACCCGCACCACGAGCTGCGCCGCGACTTCGACGCCAGGGCCCGCCGGCTCGCCGCCGAGCTGCAGACCTCGCCGGCGCTGCGGGCCCGGGCCGAGGAGCTGAAGCGCGAGCTGCTCGACCAGCCCGAGCTGCGCCAGTGGGTGGCGGCGGTGTGGACCGACGTGAAGGCGTCGCTGCGGGCCCAGGCCGAGGACCCCGACGGGCCGCTCCAGCAGCGCCTCGCCACGGCGATCGCCGGCTTCGGCGCCCGCCTGAGCGACGACCCGGTGCTGGCCCGGCGGGTCGACGCGGCGGTCGAGAACGGCGCCCGCTACGTGAGCGAGCACTTCCACGACGAGATCGCGGCGATGGTGAGCGGCGCGATCGCCCGCTGGGACGGCCGCGAGGCCGCCACCCGCCTGGAGCTGCTGCTCGGCCCCGACCTGCAGTTCATCCGCATCAACGGCACGGTGGTCGGCGGCCTGGCGGGCCTCCTCATCTACGCGGTCGCCCAGGCGCTCTGATCCGGCGCGGCGCTCGCGCCGGCGGGCCGGCCGGGCGCGGTCGCACCGGGGCGGGCGGCGGCGAGACTGCGGCCATGGCCGCGAGAGACGACGCCGTCGCCCTGCTGGTCGACCTGGGGGCGCCCACCGTCGACCACCTGGGCAGCGACCTGCTCACCCACCTGCTGGGGACCGAGGCGCTGCTGCGCTCGTGGGACGTGCCCGAGCCGGTGGCGCTGGCCGGGCTCTGCCACGCCGCCTACGGCACCGACGGGTTCCCGCAGGCGCTCCTGCCCGTCGACGACCGGCCGCGGCTGGCGGCCGCGATCGGGGCCGAGGCCGAGACCATCGTGTACCGCTACGGCTCCTGCCGCCGGGACGGCTGGCCGGCCACCTTCGTCGACCGCTTCACCGGCGAGCCCCACGACCTCCCCGGCGGCGAGCGGCGGGCGCTGGCCCTGCTGACCGCCGCCAACGAGCTGGACCTCACCCGCCGCGGCGTGTTCGACGACGCCACCCGCACCGCCATCGCCGACCTCGTCGACCGGCTGGTCCCCGACGCCCCGGCCGACGCCGCCGTGCTGGCCGCGGCGGCCGCCGAGATCCGCCCCACGGGCTGAGCCGCCGCCCGACCCTTCCGTCGACGACCCGGCCCGCGACCCCGGGCCGCCGACCCCGGTGCGCACCGCCCGGCCGGGTCCGCACCGGCGCCGCGGCCGGAGGTCGGGCCGTTTCCCGCCCCGTAGTCTGGGCGGGTGACGATCGAAGACGACGACGACCTGCTGGGGCTGCGCCGGGCGGGCCGGGCCGTGGCCGAGGCGCGGGACGCCATGCTGGCCGCCGTCGCGCCGGGCGTGTCGACCGCCGAGCTCGACCACATCGGCCACGAGGTGCTGCAGCGCCACGGGGCCCGGTCGGCGCCGATGCTGGCGGTCAACTTCCCCGCCGCCACCTGCATCAGCATCAACGACGAGGCCGCCCACGGGATCCCCTCCCCCACCCGCTTCCTGCGGGAGGGCGACCTGGTGAACATCGACGTGTCGGCCGAGCTCGACGGCTACTGGGCCGACTGCGGCGCCAGCGCCCCGGTCGGGAAGGTGTCGCCGCTCGCCACCCGCCTGCTGGAGGCCACCCGGGGCGCCCAGCGCGACGCCATGCACGCCGCCCGCGCCGGTCGCCCCATGCGGCACCTGGCCCGGGCCGTCCAGCGCCGGGCGGACAAGGCCGGGTTCACCGTGATCGCCAACCTGTGGGGCCACGGGGTCGGCGGCTACCTGCACGAGGCGCCCAGCGTCCCCTTCGTCGACACCCCCCGCAACACGACGGTCCTCTGGGAGGGCCTGGTCCTGGCGATCGAGCCGTTCCTGTCGACCGGCGGGACCATGGCCTACGAGGGCGACGACGGCTGGACCCTGCACACCGACGACGGCAGCCTCGCCGCCCAGTTCGAGCACACGATCGTCGTCACCAACGGGAGACCGCTGGTCCTGACGGCCGCGGCGTAGCCAGCCCCGACCGCCGACCGCGGCCGGCACGGCCGGGTCGGGCGGGTCGGCCGACGGCCGCCGTCGTGGCGACCTCGACCGCCGGGTCGGCGCCGGCCTCGACGTCGCGCACCCGCCACTCGCCCCGCCCCGAGCCCTCGACCTCCTCCGCCACCTCGGCCAGCCCCTCGGGGTCGTCCCGCAGCCGCGCGTCGAGGAACGCGGACATCGCCGCGAGCGTCAGCTCGCCGTCGCGCCCGAACCCGGGAACGGTGTCGTCGCCGTCGTCGAGTCGCAGGTACCAGGCGGGACCGCCGGCCCGGGCGAACAGCTCGTCGCTGCCCGCCACCGGGACCGTGGGGTCGTCGACGCCGTGGACCAGCAGCAGCGGCGTGGGCGGCGGGTCGTCGAGCGCCCCGGCCGCCGAGGGCACACCGGTGCCCGCCACGGCGATGGCGGCGTCGATCCGCGGGTCGGCGCAGCAGCGGTCGTACGTGACGGCGACCGCGGTGATCGCCCCGAGGGCGTGGCCGGCGACGGCGATGCGGTCGGGGTCGACACGGCCGGCCAGCCAGCCGTCGGGCCGGTCGGACAGGGCCAGGACCTGGTCGATCACGAACGACACGTCCGCCGGCTGGTCGACGGCGTCGGCCAGCCCCGTCGCCGACCGGCTGGTGCGCGGGAACCGGGGCAGCGCCACCACGTAGCCCTCCCGCACCAGCGGCTCGACCAGCGGCACGTAGGCCTCGGGGCCGGCGCTGTCGCCGTGGGCGAACACGACCAGCGGGAACGGCCCGTCGGCGGCGGGCGGGCCGGCGGGCCGCACGTCGGTGCTCTCGGACGTGGCCTCGACGTTGGCCGTCGGGTACAGGACCACGGTCTCGAGGGTGCGGTCGGGCTGGGCGTCGAGGTCCTCCTCGGGCAGCGCCGGCGTCGAGCGGCCCGGGTCGACGAAGGTGACCTCGCGCCGGCCGACGGCCAGCCCCTCGCCCGACGCCGCCCCGCCGTCCCCGATCACCCCACCGACGACGACCACCACGGCCGCCCCCGCCAGGACCAGGACCAGGG
>DATCLV010000492.1:0-5899 GCA_036563745.1 Acidimicrobiales bacterium
CCGCACGTGCGCCGCCGACGGCCCCGACGCATCGCCCACCCGCACCAGCACCCCGCCCCGCCCCCGCAACCGGGCCGCCAGGCGCCAGCCGTCGCCCGACCGGAGCTGCACCTCCGGCCCCACCACCACGACCGGGAACCCCTCGACCAGGGCCGCCACCACGGGCCCCCACCCCGCCACCGGCCGGGTGGCGGGCGCCACCACCACGAGCCGCTCCAACACCACACCCAGACCGGCCGCCGCCACCAGCCCCCACATGCCCCGCCCGGCGCCGCCCACCAGGGCGACCCACGCCCCCGCCTGCGACGGCCCCGCCGCCAGGGCCAGCGCCAGGGTGGTGGCACCGCCCGCCGCCGCCACCGACCCGACCGCCACCGTGGTGCCCTTGACCAGCCCGTCGGGGAGCAACGGCTGGAGCCCCGGCACCACCGGCAGGGTGGGCTGCTGGCTGCGCAGCTCGACCGGCCGCACCCGCTCGGCCAGCTCCCGCAGGGCCGCACCCCCGCGGGGCGCGCCGTCGACGACCCGGGGCGGGAGCTCGGGGCTCCGGAGGGCGACGGCGGGCTCGGCGGCCATGTCGCTATGATCGAACATCTGTTCGCCGAACGCAAGAAGCGTTCCGAACAGCACCCATCGTGCTCACGCCCGCGCCCCGGGCACCGCCGAGGCCCACCCCCGACGGAAACGGAGAGAGAGAGAAAAAAAAACCGAGAGAACCGACGAGCTACCGGTAGGAGCGGAACTCGACCAGGAGACCGTCCGGGTCGCGGACGTAGATCGAGTCGCCGTCGCCCCGGGCGCCGAAGCGCACGCCTTCGTCGACCACCTCCAGCTCGGGGTGGGCGGCGAGGGCCGCACGGTCCTCCGCCGACACGACGAAGCACACGTGGTCGAGGTGCCCCCGCTCGGCCGACCCCTCGGGCCGGCCGGGGATGACGTCGATGATCGTGGCCTCGTCCACCCGCAGCGACGGGAACGGCACCTCGCCCCGTCGCCACTCGTCGAAGCGCACCGGTGCCAGCCCGGCGAACCGCTGGTACCAGCCGACCGTCCGCTCCACGTCGGCCACCACCAGCACGAGGTGGTCGAGCGCGAAGGCCCGGGCGACGGCCGTCACGGCCGCACGACCGTCAGGGGAACAGCCCCCGGGCCTCGTGGGCGGCGGCCAACCGCTCGACCGCCACCACGAAGGCGGCGGACCGCATGTTGACCCCCAGCGTCTGGGACCGGGCCCACACGGCGGTGAACGCGTCGTCCATCCGCTGGCGGAGCCGCTCGGCGACCACGTCGTCGTCCCACGGGTAGCCCTGGCGGGCCTGGGCCCACTCGAAGTAGCTGGCGGTGACGCCGCCGGCGTTGGCCAGGATGTCGGGCACCACGACGATGCCGCGCCGGTCGAGGATCGGCTGGGCGTCGGTGGTGGTGGGCCCGTTGGCCGCCTCGACGATGACCTTGGTGCGCAGCCGTTCGGCCACCGAGGCGGTGATCACGCCGCCCAGGGCGGCCGGGACCAGCAGGTCGCACTCGATGTCCCACAGGGCGTCGGCGGCCACCACCTCGCCACCGGGGAACCCGGCCACCGAGCCGGTCTCCGCCACGTGGTCGGACAGGGCGCCGACGTCGAGGCCGCCCTCGTTGGCGACCGCGCCGCCCACGTCGCCCACGGCGACCACGCGCATGCCGGCCGAGGCCAGGAGGAACGCCAGCGGGCCGCCGACCTTCCCGAAGCCCTGCAGCACGACCCGGCTGCCGGTGAACTGCAGCTCCATCTCCCGGAACACGGCCCGGGAGCACACCAGGCAGCCGGTGGAGGTGGCGCCGGCGTGGTTGCGGGTGCCGCCGATGGCCAGCGGCTTGCCGGTGACGGAGCCGGGCAGGGGCCGGGACTCGACCATCGACAGCGTGTCCATCAGCCAGGCCATGACCCGGCCGTCGGTGTTGACGTCGGGGGCCGGGATGTCGACGTCGGGCCCGAGGAGGGGGCTGATCTCGTAGGTGTAGCGCCGGGTGACCCGCTCGAGCTCGGCAAGGGACAGCTTGGTCGGGTCGCAGCGGACGCCGCCCTTGGCGCCGCCGAAGGGCAGGTCGACCACGGACGTCTTGAAGGTCATCATGGCGGCGAGCGCCTTGACCTCGTCGGCGTCGAGCTGCGGGTGGAAGCGAATGCCGCCCTTGCCGGGGCCCCGGGTGGTGTCGTGGTGGACACGCCAACCGGTGAAGACCTCGACGGTCCCATCGTCGAGCCGCACGGGGACCGAGACCTCGAGGACCCGGCGGGGCTCCCTCAGGAGCCGGTGGATGTCAGGATCGAGCTTCGCGAGCGTGGCTGCATCGTCGAGGCGCTCCAGGACCGCATCCCACGAGCCAGTGCTCATCTTTCAGACGTCCCTCACAGACACGGAGCGTGACCGACCACCCGTTGACCGGTGACGCTTCGTTGTATCGCAGCGTAGTCCCACCGCACAGAGCGTTTGCCTCATGTGAGGGGGATGCCAGTTCGACCCGGCCGCACTGCAAAGGTTACGCAGAGGTAACGACGACCGGGCGCGTCCACGGGTGGAGATGTGACGCGAACATGACGCCCGACGGGGGCTTCAGGCCGACTCGGTGGCCTCGACCGGCTCGGCCGCGCCGCCCGACGCCGCGCCGGCCGACTCCGACGACGTCGACGACGCCGCTCCGGCCGTGCCGTCCGTCGGGTAGTGGATGTAGAGGCCGCGGATGATGTCGAGGAGGTCCGCGCCCTTCCATCCCTCGGCCAGCTCCACGGTGACCACCGCGTTGTTGGCGTGCACCGCCTTCACGCCGCCGCTGGCGAAGAGGCGCCGGGCCAGCTCGTCGACGGGTCGGTCGCCGAGGATCTCCTCGGGCGACCCGAAGCGCTCGTGGCCCATGCCCGTGAGCGAACGGTTGAGCTCGAACCGGGCGATCCCCGGTGTCTGCGTCGGCTTCTCCACGACGATGATCGGCTGGCCCATGCGACGCAGGATGTTAGACGTGCCCCCGGCGTGGTCCCGAACCGGGCCGGGCCCGCGTCACGTGGCGACGGGTTCGCCGGTGGGTGCCGGGGCGCGACGCGTGGCGCGCTCGGCGGCCACCGACAGGGCGATCGACACGACGGCGAGCACCTCGTGGACCACCGTGAACGCCGTGTCGTGGTCGTCGAGCAGGATCGTCGTGCCCCGCACGAGCCACACCGCCGTCGACCACGCGCCGAGCGCCAGCACCGCCGGTCGCAGCAGCGCCGGCCGGCGCCACCACGCGACCACCACGGCCAGCGCCAGCGTCGTGAAGCTGAGGGCCAGGGCGGTGCGGCCGACCTTGCCGGCAGTCTCGAGGGCGTCGTCGTTCCAGATGTTGCCGATGCGGGTCGTCCAGACGAGGAAGGTCCACGCCACCAGCGCCCCGACGACCCACCGGCCCCAGCGGGCGGCGATCGCCCCGGAGGCGGAGGTGGCGGCCGGTGACGGCGCCGCGGTCAGCGCCATCAGAACAGCACCCCCTGCGGGTCGGGCCGGTGGTAGCGGGGCACGCCGCACCACGGGAGCCCGTCCATGAACGCCCAGCTGCGCCGGTGGATGGCCGACGGGCCCATGCCCCGCAGCGTGGCCTGGTGCCGCGGGCACGGGTAGCCCTTGTTCTGCTCGAACCACCAGTAGGGGTGGTGCTCGGCCTCGGCGCGCATGAGCCGGTCGCGGGTGACCTTGGCGAGGATCGACGCCGCCGCGATCGACAGGCACTTGGCGTCGCCCTTCACGATCCGCTCGGCGATGCCGCCGCCGACGAAGTCCCACTTGCCGTCGAGCAGCACCCGGTCGGGCCGGACCGACAGGCCCTCGAGCGCCCGCCGGGCGGCGAGCCGCTGGGCCTCGCTCATGCCGAGCTCGTCGCACTCCTCGTGGGTGGCGTGGCCGACGGCCCACGACACGCACCAGTCGGCGATCCGGTCGAACAGCGCCTCGCGCTCGGCCTCGGTGAGCTGCTTCGAGTCGCGCACCTTGTAGACCCGCCGGTCGCGGGGCAGGACGACGGCGGCCAGCGTGAGCGGCCCGGCCCAGGCGCCGCGGCCCACCTCGTCGATGCCGACGACGACGTCGTAGCCGGCGTCCCACAGCGCCCGCTCGCGCTCCAGCGTCGGCCCCTTGCGCCGCAGCGAGGGGCGCAGGATCGTCGGCGCGGGTGCCGACGGCACGGTCGGTCGGGACACGTCTGCGACAGTACCTCTCCCGCCCCGGGCGACCGGACCCCGATCCTGCGCTCCCACGGTCGCGACTGGGTACACGTTCCGGATGCGCCGGTACCGGATCACCGACGGGGAAGGGTTCGAGCTCGCGGGGTTCGACCCCGACGACACCGGCGACTTCGAGCCGGGCAAGGGCGGCAAGGCGAAGGCCCGGGCCGAGGTGGCCGAGCTCACCGCCGAGCTGGACAGCCTCCAGGAACGCCTCTACGCCGACGGGCGCCACCGCGTCCTCGTCGTGCTCCAGGGCATGGACACGGCCGGCAAGGGCGGCACGATCCGCCGGGTGTTCGAGGGCGTGAACCCGTCCGGGGTGCGGGTCACGGCGTTCAAGCAGCCCAGCGAGGAGGAGCTGGCCCACGACTTCCTGTGGCGCGTCCACCCGCACGTGCCGCGCACCGGCGAGCTGGTCGTGTTCGACCGCAGCCACTACGAGGACGTGCTGATCGTGCGGGTGCGCGAGCTGGTGCCCGAGGAGCGGTGGCGGGCCCGCTACCGGCACATCCGCGACTTCGAACAGATGCTGGTGGACGAGGGCACGACGATCGTCAAGTTCTTCCTCCACATCTCCCGGGACGAGCAGGCCGAGCGGCTGCAGGCCCGCCTCGACGACCCGCGCAAGCACTGGAAGTTCCGGCTCAGCGACCTCCACGAGCGCCAGCTGTGGGACCGCTACCAGGAGGCCTTCGAGGACGCGATCGCGGCGACCGCCACGCCGTCCGCCCCGTGGGTGGTGGTGCCCGCGAACCGCAAGTGGTACCGGGACGTGGTCGTGGGCCGGGAGCTGGTGCGCGCGCTGCGGTCGCTGGACCTCACCTATCCCCCGAGCCCCGACGACCTCACCGGCGTCGTCGTCGAGTAGCCCGCCGGCGGCCCCGTCGCCCGGCTCCGGCGGCCTGCGTGACCGAACTGGCAGGAAATCGCAGTGCCGCCCGCGGGGCGCACCGGCACACTGGCGGGATGGGAGAGCTGCTCGGTCGGGTCGTGTCGGTGAACGTGGGGTTGCCCCGGACGGTGGAGTGGCAGGGGAGGTCGTGGACCTCCGCCATCTGGAAGGAGCCGGTCGACGGGCCGATCGGCTTCGAGGGCGAGTACCTCGCCGGCGACGCGGTGGCCGACCCCAAGGTCCACGGCAGGCGGGACAAGGCCGTCTACGCCTACGCCCGCGAGGACTACGCCTGGTGGGCCACCGAGCTGCCCGACACCGACTTCCACCCGGGGCTGTTCGGCGAGAACCTCACCACCGAGGGGATCGACCTGGCCGCCGCGGTGATCGGTGAGCGGTGGCAGGTGGGCGGCGCGGTGCTGGAGGTGGCCCAGCCCCGGTTCCCCTGCGCCAAGCTGGGCATGCGGATGGGTGACGCGTCGTTCCGGCAGCGCTTCGACAAGGCCCGGCGCAGCGGCTCGTACTTCCGGGTGGTCGATCCCGGCCCGATCGGCGCCGGCGACGAGGTGGTCCGGCTGGCGCCGCCGCCCGAGCACGGCATCACGATCGGCGACGTGGTCGCCGCCCGGTTCGACGCTCCCGCCGAGGTGATGGAGCGCATCCTCGCCCTCGACATCGCCACCGACAACATGCGCCAGGTGGCCCGGCTGGGCCTGGAGCGGCTGCAGAAGGCCTGAGGGGACCGGCGACCGAGGCGTCGTCCGGCGGCCCGG
>DATCLV010000493.1:0-1551 GCA_036563745.1 Acidimicrobiales bacterium
ATGGCGTCGCGGACGGCGATGTAGCGCTCGACCGTCGCCCGCACCTCGGCCTCGTCGACCATCGTGATCCCCCCTTGGCCGGCGTTCACCGACCTGCGCCCGAGCCCCCGGAGGCGCTCCGGCAGCCCTCGTCGACCCCTCCGCCGAGCGTACCTGACGCACCGTCAGATGACGGCTCGGAAGGGGGCCACAGGTAGTCTCCGGGCCGTGGCAGACACGGGGGGAACCTGACCGTGGCGACGTTCAACCTGGCCGACCTGTTCGAGGTCGTGGCGGACGCCGTGCCGGATCGCCCGGCCCTCGTCGCGGGCGACCGCCGCCTCACCTACCGGGAGCTCGACGAGCGGGCGACCCGGCTCGGCCGGCACCTGCTCGACGCCGGCCTCCGCGCCGGCGACCACGTGGCGATCGTGTCGTGGAACCGGGCCGAGTGGCTGGAGACCATGCTCGGCGCCTTCAAGGCCCGGATGGTGCCGATCAACGTCAACTACCGGTACACCGCCGACGAGCTGCGCCACGTGCTGGCCGACGCCGAGTGCCGGGCCGCGGTCGTCGAGCACGCCCTGCTCGGGCCGCTGGCCACCGTGGTGCGCGACCTCCCGCAGCTCCACCACGTCGTGGGCCTCGACGACGGCCACCCGCCCCCGGTCGGCCTCGCCGTCGTGCCCTACGAGGACGCCCTCGCCGCCGCGTCCCCCGAGCGCGCCTTCGGCGAGCGCTCACCCGACGACCGCTACATCCTCTACACCGGCGGGACCACCGGGGCGCCCAAGGGCGTCGTGTGGCGGGCCGAGGACATCTACTTCGCCGCCCTCGGCGGCAACACGCCCGAGCGGGAGCGGGTGCAGCGACCCGAGGACCTGGCCGACCGGGTGATGGACGGGCGGCCGTGGCTCGTCACGTCGCCGATGATGCACGGCAACGGCCAGTGGAACAGCCTGCGGCCCCTCTACGACGGCCTCGGCGCCGTCCTGTGGACCGGGCACCGCTTCGACGCCGCGGCCGTGGCCGAGCTGGCCGCCCGCGAGCGGCCCCACCTGCTGGTCCTGGTGGGCGACGGGATGGCGCTGCCGTTCGTCGACGCCGTCGAGGCCGGCAGCTACGACCTGTCCACGATCCACGTGGTCGCCTCGGGCGGGGCGATCCTGTCGCCGGTGGTGAAGCAGCGCCTGGCCGACGTGCTGCCCGGCGTGGTGATCGTCGACGGGTTCGGGGCGTCGGAGACCGGCGGCCACGGGCGCCTCATCGGCGCGGCGGCCGACGGCCCGCCCCGGTTCTCGATGGGCCCCGACACGTTCGTGCTCGACGACGACCTGCGCCCCGTGCCCCCGGGCACCGGCCAGGTGGGCCGCCTGGCCCGCCGCGGGCACGTCCCGCTCGGCTACTGGAACGATCCGGAGAAGACCGCCGCCACGTTCCCGGTCGACGCCGAGGGGACCCGGTGGGCGATCCCCGGCGACCTGGCGGTCCCGGAGGCCGACGGCACGATCACGCTCCTGGGGCGGGGCTCGGCGTGCATCAACACGGGCGGGGAGAAGGTCCACCCGGAGG
>DATCLV010000494.1:0-1578 GCA_036563745.1 Acidimicrobiales bacterium
CACCAGACCTTCGCCGGCCCCAACTTCGTGGTCTGCAGCTTCGTGCCCCGGGTGCTCGACTACCACCCGCAGGCGGTGCCGGTGCCGTACAACCACGCCAACGTCGACAGCGACGAGGTCCTCTACTACTGCGACGGCGACTTCACGAGCCGCAAGGGCTCGGGCATCGGTGTCGGGTCGATCAGCCTCCACCCGGCCGGGTTCACGCACGGCCCGCAGCCCGGCAGCGTCGAGGCGGGCCTCGGCAAAGCGCGCACCGAGGAGCTGGCGGTGATGGTCGACACGTTCCGCCCGCTGCTCGTGGCCGAGGGCGGGCGGGCCTGCGAGGACGAGGCCTACGCCTGGTCCTGGGCGTCGGGGTCGGCACCGGCCCCGTCGGCGGCGGCGTCGCCGACCGCGCCGGCAGCCGCCTCGTCGGCGACCGAGGTCGCCCCCACCACCTCCCGGTAGAGGGTGCGGTCGACGATCTCGCGCTCGGGGATCTCGTCCTCGTAGAGCACCGACCCCAGCTGCACGAACACCGTCTGGAGCCGCTCGGTGGTGCCGTCGCGCAGCTCCCAGTCGAACAGCCACGGCGGCGTGGCCCGCACGTCGTCGGGCTCGACGCCGAGCGCGTCGGCCAGCGCCGCCACGACCTCGTCGTCGGCCTGGTAGTCGTCGGCCAGGTAGGTGTTGACCGTGCGGATCAGCGCCCGCACGAACGCCAGGCCGACGGCCCGGTCGGCATCGACATCGACCAGCCGGTGGGCCACGGTCACGCCGCCGACCGACTCCGACGCCGGCAGCGTCGCCACCAGCTCGATCCCGTCCACCCCCTCGACCGACCTCCACGCCGGCTCGTCGAGCCAGGCAGCGCCGATCTGGCCCTCCTTCAGGAGGGTGGCGGCCTCCTCGCCGGTGCGCGCCTCGATGCGCAGCTCGTTGAGCGACAGGTCGTCCTGGCGGATGACCCCGGTGAGCGGGACGGCCACGACGTCGTCGATGCCGTCGCCGACGGCGATCCGGGCGCCCTCCAGGTCGGACCACTTGGCGGGCTCGGTGATCTGGTCGGACCGGATCCACAACCCGGGCTGGGCGACCCCGCGGTCGTTGGCGTCGCGGGCGAGCGCCCCGCCGAGCACGAGCCGGATGCCGGTGCCGGCGTGGACCTGGTCGAAGAACGGGGCGTCGAGGCGGCCGACCGCCGCGTCAATCTCGCCGCGCCCGAGGGCCTCGTAGAGGGCGAGCGGGCCGGGGTACTCGACGTGCTCGACCACCAGGTTCTCGGCGGCAAGCTCGTCGTGCTCGAGGGCGAGGAGCAGCGGCGCGATCTCCTCGCTCGGCGCCTCGGTGCCGACGCGCAGCCGGGTGGGGGCCGGGAGCGGCTCGGGGGCCGGCGACCCGGGGGCGCAGCGGGCGACGACCCGGTCGGCGGCGAGGTCGGTCGTCTCGGTGGCGCCCGCGTCGCCGCAGGGCTCGCCGGGTGCCAGCTCGTCGAGGCCGGACGGCGCGCGCACGCCGGCCGTCGCCGCCGGGGCGCCCGAGGCGGCCTCGTCGTTCTGCTCGACGAGGCTGCACGACGTCGAGGCCAGCGTGAGC
>DATCLV010000498.1:0-13425 GCA_036563745.1 Acidimicrobiales bacterium
GTGCTGTCGGTCGCGCACGAGGACCCGGTGTGGGGCGGCACCGAGGAGAAGGTCGAGATCGGGCTCCGGATCGCGGCGCGGACCCTGCAACCCCTGCTGGTGGACTGATGCCGGGCGCGCCCCTCCTCGAGATGCGCGGCATCACCAAGGCGTTCCTCGGGTCGGTCGTGCTGTCCGAGGTCGACCTCACCTGCGCCGCGGGCGAGGTGCACGCCGTGGTCGGCGAGAACGGGGCGGGCAAGTCGACGCTGATGAAGGTGCTCGCCGGCGCCTACCCGCCCGACGCGGGGGAGGTGCTGATCGACGGGGAGCCCCGGTCGTTCCACCACCCGGTCCAGGCCCAGGCGGCCGGGGTGGCGATCATCTACCAGGAGTTCAACCTGCTTCCGGAGCGGACGGTGGCCGAGAACGTGTTCGTCGGCCGGGAGCCGGCCCGGTTCGGCGTGGTCGACCGGCGCCGCATGGAGGCCGACACCGCCCGACTGCTCGACGAGCTGGGGGAGCGCTCGTTCTCGCCCCGCAGCCGGGTCGGCGACCTGTCGGTGGCCCAGCAGCAGGTGGTCGAGGTGGTGAAGGCGCGGTCGCTCGACGCCCGCATCCTGGTGATGGACGAGCCGACCGCGTCGCTCGCCGACGAGGAGGCCTCGGCGCTGCTCGACCTGGTCCGGCGCCTCCGGGACGCCGGGATGGCGGTCCTCTACATCTCGCACCGGATGCCCGAGGTGTTCGCGGTGGCCGACCGGGTGACCGTGCTGAAGGACGGGCGCCGGGTCGCGACCCTCGCCGTCGCCGACACGACCCCGCCGCAGCTGGTGGCGAAGATGGTGGGCCGCGAGCTCGACGGCTACGTGCCGCCCCGGGCGGCGCCGGCGGAGCTGGGCGAGGTGCGGCTGCGGGTGCGGGGCGGCGGCAACCAGGCGCTCGACGGCATCGACCTGGAGGTCCGGGCCGGCGAGATCGTCGGGATCGGTGGCCTCCAGGGCGCGGGCCGCACCGAACTGGCCCGGGCGATCTTCGGCGCCGACCCGTTCACCCGCGGGACCGTGGAGGTCGACGGCCGGGTCGTCCGGCCTCGGTCGCCCCGCGACGGGATCGCCGCCGGGCTCGGCTTCCTCACCGAGGACCGCAAGGAGGAGGGCCTGGCGCTGGCGCAGTCGGTGAAGGACAACGCCCTGCTCGGCCTGCGCTCGCAGGGCCGCCGGCGCACGGACACGGGCTCGAGGACCGCGACGGTCGAGCGGCTGGCCGAGGCGACCGAGCTGCGGGCGCGGAGCCTCGACCAGGAGGTGCGGTACCTCTCGGGCGGCAACCAGCAGAAGGTGGTGCTCGCCAAGTGGCTGGCCCTCGACCCCGGGGTGCTGCTGTTCGACGAGCCCACCCGCGGGATCGACGTCGGGGCCAAGGCGGCGATCCACGAGCTGATGCGCGACCTGGCCCGGTCGGGGAAGGCGATCGTCATGATCAGCTCGGAGCTGCCCGAGCTGATCGGCATGAGCGACCGCATCGTGGTCCTGCGGGAGGGCCGCATCGCCGGCGAGCTTCCCGGCGGCGCGACCGAGCACGAGGTCATCGCCCTGGCCGCCGGCTCCGACCCGGTGGGCGACGGACCAGCGCCGGGTGACGGACCGGAGGCGGACGGGTGAACGCCCTGGGGTGGCTCCGCTCGGCCGGCCGGCGGCGCCCGGCCGGGAGCGCCGGGAGCCGCCGGAACGTCCTGCCGATCTGGCCCGCGCTCGGGATCGTCGTGGCGGTCGGGTGGATCGCCGTGACGATCGACGGCGGGTCGTTCCTCACGTCGTCGAACCTGACCAACGTCCTCCAGCGGTCGGTGGCGCTCGGCATCGTCGCCGTCGGCCAGACCGTGGCCATCCTGGCCGGCTCGCTCGACCTGTCGGTCGCCTACCTGATCAGCCTCTCGTCGCTGGTCGCCGCCGAGACCATGGACGGCCGCGAGTCGATGCTGGTGCCGGCCATCGCCGTCACGCTGGCGCTCGGCGCGGGCGTCGGGCTGGTCAACGGCCTGGTGATCACGAAGCTGCGGGTCAACGCCTTCATCGCCACGCTCGGCACGGCGCTGATCCTGAAGGGCTACCTGGCCGACAACTACAGCCGGCCGGCGGGCGAGGTGACCGAGCGCTGGGAGTCGTTCGGCTACACCCGCATGGGCCCGGTGCCGGTGTCGGTGTTCCTGTTCGCGGGAGTGGCCCTGGTGGTGGGCTTCCTCCTGCGGCGCACCCGGTGGGGCTACCACGTCTACGCGGTCGGCGGCGACGAGCAGGTCTCGGCGCTGTCGGGCCTGCGGACCCACCGGGTGGTGATCGGGGCCCACGTGCTGTGCTCGGTGACCGCGGCGCTGACCGGCCTGTTCCTGGCCAGCCGGCTCGGGTCGGGCACGCCGCGGGTCGGCACCGACGGCGGCTACGACCTGGAGTCGATCGCCGCCGTGGTGCTGGGCGGCACGGCGCTGGTCGGCGGCAAGGGCCGGGTCAACGGCACGGTCGCCGCGGTGCTCGTGCTGGCCGTGCTCGACAACGTGTTCAACCAGCTCGAGGTCGACCCGTTCCTCAAGCAGGCGCTGCGGGGCGTCGTCATCATCGCCGCCGTCGCCCTGTACGCCCGGCGCCGCCTGGCCGCCCGCGACGAGGCGACGGCCGCGCCGCCGGTCGACGCCGCCGGCCCGGTGGGCCCGGGGACGGGGGCCGCGGGGACCCCGGAGGTGGCGACGGCATGAGCACCACGACCGTCGACGTGCCCGAGGCCGGCGCCGAGGCCGGCGAGGTCGTCCCCGTGCCCTCGGCCGGCCGGCGGGTGTGGGCCGCGCTCGGCCGCACCGCGCCGGTGTTCGCCGTGCTGGCGGTGCTGCTGGTGTGGATCTCGATCGAGAACCCCAACTTCACCGACCCGCCGGTGTTCCTCTCGTTCCTGAAGCGGGCGGCGCCGCTGGCCGTGCTGGCCGCCGGTCAGTACCTGGTGATCGTGGCCGGCGAGTTCGACCTCTCGGTCGGGTCGCTCGTGACCGTCACCGTGGTGGTCGCGGCCGAGGTGCTCGCCGACCACCCCGACGGCACCGTGCGGGCGATGGCCACGGTCCTGGCGCTGGGCGCGGTGGTCGGCCTGGCCAACGGCCTGATCACCACCCGGCTGCGCGTGCCGTCGTTCATCACGACGCTGGGGATGCTGCTGATCCTGGAGGGCGCGGTCGACTACTGGACCGACGGCGCCCCCAAGGGGGCGCTGAGCGAGGACTTCCGGGCGCTGGGCCGGGGCGGGATCGACGACGTGCCGTGGCTGGAGCAGCTGCCCTGGTCGGTGGTGGTGCTGGCGGCGGTGGCCGTGGCGGCGGTGCTGCTGATGCGGTCCGACTTCGGCAAGCGGCTGATCGCCGTGGGCGACAACGACCGCGCCGCCGCCCTGTCCGGCGTGTCGGTGGCCCGCACCCGCACGATCGCTTTCGTGCTCTCCGGCCTGGCGGCGGCGCTGGCCGGCATCCTGCTCGGTGGCTTCGCCGGCGTGTCGGCGCAGGTGGGCGACGGCCTGGAGTTCGAGGCCATCACCGCCGTGGTGCTGGGCGGGGTGGTGCTGGGCGGCGGCCGGGGCTCGGTGGTGGCGGCGGTCGCCGGCGCCCTCACGCTCGAGGCCCTGTTCACGCTGCTGAACCTGCTCGGCCTGGCCGCGGCGCTGCAGGACGCCGTCGAGGGCCTGATCATCATCGCCGCGGTGGCCTTCGCGGCGTTCCGACTCCGCCCGGACCGATGACCCGCCTCGCCGGCCCGCCCCGGCGCGCCCGGCGACGGCACGTGATCCGACAGCGAAAGAGGGGGACACCCGCAATGAGGAAGAGAAGGTGGATCGCAGGGCTCGCCGTCCTGGCCATGCTGGCCGCGGCGTGCACCGACGATTCCGACGACAGCGGCGACGACGGCGGCGACGAGGCCACCGGCGGCGAGGAGGCGCCGGACATCCAGGGCGGCACCGAGTCGGAGTTCTTCGACCAGGCCGAGATGGACGCCCAGCTGGCCATGCGCGACATCGAGCCGGAGGGCCCCGCCGACAAGCCGTGGGAGCAGGCCATCGAGCCCGAGTACGTGGACACGTCCCAGTACGCGACGCCCGGCCCGTGGAAGATCTGCTTCAGCAACGCCTCGGTCGACAACCCGTGGCGGCAGGTCGGCTTCAAGACCATGCAGGCCGAGGTGGAGCTCCACCCCGAGATCGCCGACTTCGTGGTGCTCGACGCCGAGGCCGAGGACGACAAGCAGATCTCCGACCTGGAGTCGCTGGCCGGCGAGGGCTGCAACGCCATCATCGTCTCGCCCAACACGACCGCCACCCTGACGCCGGCGGTCGAGGCCGCCTGCGAGACCGGGGTGCCGGTGATCGTGTTCGACCGGGGCGTGAACACCGACTGCCCGGTCACGTTCATCAAGCCGATCGGCGGCTACGCCTTCGGGGCCGACGCCGCCGAGTTCCTGGTCGAGGAGCTCGACGAGGGCGACAAGGTGCTGGCCCTGCGGATCCTGCCGGGCGTGGACGTGCTGGAGACCCGGTTCGCCGGCGCCCAGACGATCTTCGAGGAGGCCGGCATCGACCTGGTCGGCGCCGAGTTCACCGAGGGCGACCCGGCCACGACCAAGTCGATCGTGACCGACTACATCCAGCGCGAGGGCGGCCTCGACGGGATCTGGATGGACGCCGGCGCGACCGCGCTGGCCGCCATCGAGGCGTTCGAGGACGAGGGCCTGGACGTCCCGCCGATCACCGGTGAGGACCAGCAGGACTTCCTGCAGAAGTGGCAGGAGGACGGCCTCACCGCCGTCGCCCCCACGTACCCGACCTACCAGTGGCGCACCCCGGTCATCGCCGCGGTGAAGATCCTCTCCGGCGAGCAGGTGCCCGCCGAGTGGAACCTCCCGCAGCCGAAGATCACCGAGGACACGCTGGAGGACTACATCCAGCCCGACATGCCCCCGCTGCACTACGCGCTCTGCGGCTGCGAGGACATGCCCGGGTTCCCGGAGCGCTGGCAGGAGTAGGCAGGAGCGCAGGAGCAGGCACATGACGACCACGTCGGACCCCTCGGGCCCGGTCGACCCGGCGGCCTCGTCGTCGGCGTCGTCGACGGGCTGCCCGCCGATCGGCGCCAACACCTGGATCTGGGTGTCGCCGTTGACCGACCGGGCCCTGGCCGAGCTGGCCCCCCGGATCGCGGCCTGGGGGTTCGACGTGGTCGAGCTGCCGGTCGAGGACGTCGGCGACTGGGACCCGTCCCGCACCGCCGACCTCCTCGCCCGGCTCGGACTCCGGGCCACGGTGTGCGCCGTCATGCCGCCGGGCCGGGAGCTCGTCGCCGCCCCCGACGACGTGGTGGGCGCCACGCAGGCCTACCTGCGCCGCTGCGTCGACCTCGCCGCCGCCGTCGGCTCGGGCGTGGTGGCCGGGCCGATGTACGCCTCGGTGGGTCGGACCTGGCGGCTCGACCCCGGCGAGCGCGCCGCGATCGGTGCCGAGCTGCGGGCCGCGCTCGCACCGGTGGCCGACCACGCCGGCGCCCGGGGCGTGCGCCTCGCCGTCGAGCCCCTCAACCGGTACGAGACCTCGCTGGTCAACACCGTGGAGCAGGGGCTGGAGCTGCTCGACGGCCTGCCCCGGGAGACCGTGGGCCTGGCGCTCGACACCTACCACCTGAACATCGAGGAGCAGGACCCGCCGGCCGCGGCGCGCGCCGCGGGCGAGGCGGGGCGGTTGGCCCACGTCCAGGTGTGCGCCAACGACCGGGGCGCGCCCGGCGCCGACCACGTCGACTGGGTCGGGTTCCGCGACGCCCTCCGCGCCGTGGGCTACCCCGGCCCGCTGTGCATCGAGTCGTTCACCGCCGAGAACGCGTCGATCGCGACAGCGGCGTCGATCTGGCGCCCGCTGGCCCGCAGCCAGGACGCGATCGCCACCGACGGCCTCGCGTTCCTGCGGGGGTTGTTCGGCAAACCCCACGAAATTGGGTGAACTTCGGGGGCTAGAGGCCGGAAGATCACCCAATTTCGGGGGTCGATCAGCCGATGCGGGGGAGCGGGGACCCGGCGAGCAGGTCGAGCACCCGGTCGGGCCCGGACGGCGACGTGAGCACCACCTCGCCGGGCGGGTCGGCGCGCACCTCGCCCACCCGCACCGCCTCCCGCCCCAGCGGATGACCGTGCAGGGCCGCCAGCGCCGGGCCGGCCTCGTCGGGCGGCACCACCGCCACGAGCTTCCCCTCGTTGGCGACGTGCAGCGGGTCGACGCCCAGCGCCGCGCACGCCGAGGCCACCGCGGGCCGCACCGGGAGGCGGTCGCCGTCGAGGACGACCGCGACCTCGGCGTCGCGGGCCAGCTGGTTGCCGGCCGCCGCCAGCCCGCCGCGGGTGGCGTCGCGCAGCCAGCGGGTCCCGGGCGCGGCAGCCAGGAGGGTCTCGACCAGGTCGTGGAGCGGCGCGGTGTCGGAGACGATGTCGAGGCCCGGCGGCAGGAGGCCCCGGGCCAGCATCACCGCCATCCCGTGGTCGCCGAGCGTGCCCGACAGCAGCACCACGTCGCCGGGGCGGACGGCGGCCGCCTCGATCGTGCGGCCCTCGGGCACCACGCCGACGCCGGAGGTGACGACGAAGACGCCGTCGGCCGCGCCCCGGTCGACCACCCGCGTGTCGCCGGCCACGATCGGCACGCCGGCCGCCGCCGCGGCCTCGGCCATGTCGGCCACGAGGTCGCGCAGCTCGGCCACGGCGAAGCCCTCCTCCACGACGAACGCCGCCGACAGCCCCACCGGCCGGGCGCCCACCATCGCCAGGTCGTTGACCGCGCCGTGGACGGCCAGGTGCCCGAGCGACGCGTGCGGGAACCGCAGCGGCGTGACCACGTTGGCGTCGGTGGTGAACGCCAGCCGCCCGCCCGGCGGCAGGTCGAGCCGGGCGGCGTCGGTCTGGGCCTCGAGCACGTCGTTGCCGAACGCCGGCAGGAACACGGCCTCCAGCAGCGCGGCCGAGGCGCTGCCGCCGGCGCCGTGGGCCAGCGTGATCACGTCGTCGTCGAGGCGGGGGCGGCGGCGACGGAACGCTTCGATCCGGTCGAAGACCTCCGCCTGCTCGTTGCCCATCGTCTTCCCCTGTCCGGTCATCGGCCCGCGAAATGACACCCGTGTGATCTTCGCAGGCGGCCGGGGTCGGGCGGAACGTCGACGGCGTTGGCCCCACGCCTGTCACGAGTCTGACACGCTGGTGGGGTGCGGTGGGGCGAAGCGATGGTGGAGGCGTTGGTGACCGCCTCCGACGACGCGGTGGTGGGCGCCGACGCCACCGGCCGGGTGGTGAGCTGGAACCTCGGGGCCGAGCGGGTCTTCGGCCGCGGGGCGGCGGAGGTGGTGGGCGAGCCGTTCGCCGAGCTGTTCCCGGCCCACGCCCGGCCCGAGCTGGGGACGGTCCTCGCCACGGTGGCGGCGGGGGAGCCGGTGCACCACGTGGAGACCGAGATCGTGCGGGGCGACGGGCTGCCCGTGCCGCTGCTGCTGACGGTGGCGCCGGTGCACGACGGCTGCCCGAAGACGCCCGGCGGCACGGTGGTCGGGGCCGTGGCCGTGGCCCGCGACCTCACCGAGCAGCGCCTGGCCCAGGCACGGCTGGCCGAGCTGGAGGAGCAGGTCCGCGAGAGCGAGGCCCTGGCGCACGTGGGCAGCTGGCTGTGGGACGTCCGGTCGGGGACCGTGCAGTGGAGCGACGAGCTGCACCGGATCCACGGCGTCGACCCGCTCGACTTCGAGGGCACGCTCGAGGCGCACCTGCGCCCGGTCCACCCGGACGACCGGCCGCGGGTCCGGGCGGCGCTGGAGGCGGCGGTCGCCCCGGCGCCGGCGGGGGCCGGCGGGGGCGCCGGTGCCGGTGCCGGCGCTGGCGCCTTGCCGCTGGAGCTGCGCTACCGGCTGCAACGGGCGGGCGGCGAGGAGCGGGTGCTGCACGTCCGGGCCCATCCGGCGTTCGACTCGACCGGCGCCGTGCTGGGGCTGCGGGGCATCGCGCAGGACGTCACCGACCGGCGCTGACGGCCCCGCCGCCGCCGGTGACGGCCGTGAGGTCGGTCGTGACGCCGACGGGGGGCTCGCCGCCGGGGTCGTGCTCGCCCTCCAGGTGGAGGTGCACCCGGACGCCGGGGTAGATGCGCAGCATGGCCACGGCCGGGAAGCGGACATCGTGGTCGCGGATGTCGAGCACCTGCTCGGCGGTGATCCGCAGCCGGTGCGGGGACAGCGCCGCCACGTCGGCGACCGCCCGGACCGGCCGGCGGACGCCGTGGAGGTCGAGCTCGCCGAGGATGCGGTGGCGGTCGCCGGTCAGGTGCTCGACGCGGTCGACGGCGAGGCGGGCGACGGGGAAGCGGCGCGTGTCGAGGCGGCGCAGCAGCTCGGCGTCGTACACGGCGTTGCCGGACCGGAGGCCGTCGACCGCCACCTCCACCTGGGCGTGCGGCGGGCCCACCGTGTCGACCCAGCCCGACAGGCCGACCGTCCCGAAGCTGATCGGCCCGACGCTGGAGCGGGCCTCGATCAGCACCACCGATCGGGCGGGGATGAGCCGGAAGCGCCCCGCGGCGGGGACGGCGCGCGGCTCGCCGCGCTCGTCGGCCTCGGCGCCCCGCGGGTCGTCGTCGTGGCGGTGCCCGTTGGCGGCGCCGCCGTTGCGGACCGGTCCGGCGTCCGGGAGCAGCGACCGGCGCCGCCGGGTGGGGGCCGTCGGCGACACGGGCGACACCGGCGACATGTTCGGTCGCAGCCCGGTGGCCCAGCCGCCGCCCACCTCGGCGAGCATCGCGTCGACGGTGCCGGTGGCGCGGTAGCGGAGCAGCACGCGGTCGAGCCCGTCACGGTGCTCCTTCACCACCGCCATCCACTGCCGCAGCGCCCGCGCCCCGGCCGGCGTGATGCCGTAGACCCGGCGGGCCTGCCCGGCGCTCGGCGCCTCTTCCCACGACTCGACCAGCCCGTCGGCCTCCAGCTGGCCGAGCGCCCGGTACACGCTCGACCGGTCGATGCGCCCGACGCCCAGGTCGTCGAGGTCCTTCACCAAGCGGTAGCCGTAGCCGGCCTCCTCCGTGAGCAGGAGGAGGATGGCGGGCAGCACGAAGCCCCGTGGCGCGGCGAGCTCCAAGCGCGAGATCCTGTCTGTGGCGGTGGTGGGTGGCGAGCGGTCGTCCACGAAAAGGCGCCCCTCCTGGCGTTCGTTGCGTAGTGGCGTCAGCGCTCGGTGTCAACGCGATGCGGCCGAAAATGCACGCGTCCGGCGCCGTTCACGCCGATTCGTGCGCGTACTCACGCGGAGGACGGCGCGAATAGGTGGGAAACACACCGATTTACAGACGTCGGTTCCGCCCGTACAACGGACTGGTGGCGACGTGTGTCGCCTGAGCGGTCGCTACCAGGAGGGCAGGCTCCCAGTGACATCCATCCACGCGCCGTCGGACGAGTCCGACCGCTTCGCCGCGGCGATCGCCGTCGCCGACGCCGCGCTCCCCGACGGGTGCCGGGGCGAGCAGGGCGTGCTGGTGCCACCGTCGGTCGCCGAGGTGCACCCGGGCGAGCGCTCGACGCTGCGCGCCGAGTGCGTCGTCGTGCCCGGGCTGCTCGACCGGCCGCTCGTGCTGACGGTGCGGGTGCGGTGCGTGCACCTGCGCCGCCGATCGGTCGAGGCGCTGGACGACGCCCCCGGCACCGACCACGCCGCCCAGCTCGACCGGCTCGACTCGCTCGACCAGCCGCTCATCCCGTGGGACGAGGCGGTCGGGCAGGAGATCGAGGTCACCCCGCTCGCGCTGGCCCTCACGGGCACCACGTCGAAGGTGGTGCCGTTCCGCTTCTCCTCCAGCGACGAGCCGGAGATCGTGCGGTCACCCCAGGGCGAGGCGGTGGCCCGGCGGACCGGGCGCCGGGAGTCGGTCGACGGCCGGGTGGTGGTCCGGTCCGTGCCGGTGCCGGCGACCGGGGCTCCCGTCGGGCCGCTCAGGGTGACCGTCACCGTCGAGAACCTCACGGCGTGGTCGCCGACCGACGCGAGCACCGCTCCGCGGCGGGCGATGCTGCGCCGGTCGCTGCTCGGCGTGCACACGCTGCTCGCCGTCGACGGTGGCCGGTTCGCCTCGCTGCTGGACCCGCCGCCGGCGCTGGTCGCCGCGGTGGCCGACTGCCGCAACGAGGGCGCCCACCCGGTGCTGGTGGGGGAGGACGACGACGTCGTGCTGGCGGCGCCCCTGCCGCTCGGCGACCACCCGGACCCGGCGGGGAGGTTCTTCCCCCCGAGGGTCCCGGCGCCGGTGGCCGGCCTCGACGGGCCCGCCACCGGCAGCACCGGCGACGACCGGGGCCGCGGGCAGGCTCCGGCCGGGGAGGCCGGTGCGCTCGGCGACGGGACCGGCGGCGCGCTCGGCTCGCTCGACGACGACGCCGGCGACGACGCGATCCTGCCCGTCCAGGCGATGGCCGACCTCCCGTGGCTCGTCCCACCCGACCCCGCGCCGGAGGGTCCCATCCTGCCCTCCGGCGCCGGGGCCGTCGCCCCGGGCCCGGTGGCGGCCGGGCCCGGGCACCCCGAGCGGCGGGTGCTCGTGGCCGGCATCGGGCACCACCGCCGCGGCGACGACGCCTTCGGCCCGGTGGTGGCCCAGCGGCTCGCGGCGCGGGAGCTGCCCGCCGGTGTGCGGGCCGTCGACTACGGCGTCCGCGGCGTGCAGCTGGCCCACGACCTCACCGCGGGGTACGACGCGCTGATCCTCGTCGACGCCATGGCCCTCGGCGAGCCGCCGGGCACGCTGGCCGTGGTCGAGCCCGGCGACGTCGCCCCGGTCGGTCCGGTCGACGCGCCGCTGGTGCTCGACACCCGGGCCATGAGCCCCGGCGTGGTGCTGGCCCTGCTCGACCGGTTCGAGGCGCAGGTGCAGCGGATCGTGATCATCGGCTGCCAGCCGGCGCTCCTCGACGGCCCGGCGCTGTCGGCGCCGGTGGCCGAGGCGGTCGACCTGGCCGTCGACCTCCTCGAGGACGTCCTCACCGACGTCTGCACGCCCACCGACGCCCACACGTAGGGCGCGCCCGCAGCTCGCGACCTCGCGACGATCGATCCGGCGGCGGATCCGGCGGGTGGCCTTGGCCCGGGGCCACCCGCCACCCACCCCGCGCCGCTCGCGGCTCACGTCACCGGCCACGGCTGGGCGTGGACCGAGGTCGTGTGGCCCAGGCGGTGCCACAGCTCCTCGGCCACGTGGGGCACGAACGGCGCCGCCAGCGACACCAGCGCGTCGCGCACCTCGTGTGCCGGTCGGCCGTGGCCCCGCAGCTGCCCGACGAGCGCCATCAGCGCGGCGATCGACGTGTTGCACGCCAGCCGCTCGATGCCGTCGGTCACCCGGCGGGCCGTCGGGCCGACGTCCGCGTGGCCGTCGCCGGGCGGGGCGGTGACCAGGCGCCACAGCCGGGCCACGAACCGCTCGGCCCCGGTGATCGCGGGGTCGGGGTCCCAGTCGCCGTCCGTGTCCCACGGGCGGGCCGACAGCAGGGCCAGCCGGGTGACGTCGGCGCCGTGGGCGGCGACCAGGCCGTCGGGGTTGACCACGTTGCCCCGGCTCTTGGACATCTTCGCCCCGCCCGTGGTCACGATCCCGTGCAGCCGCAGGCGGGGGAACGGCTCGGCCACCGGGACCAGCCCCCGGTCGTGCAGCGCCATCGTCACGAACCGGGCGTACAGGTGGTGGCGGGTGACGTGCTCGGGGCCGCCGGCGTAGTGGTCGACCGGCAGCCACCGGGCGGTCCGGTCCGGGTCCCACGGCAGCCACGGGCCCGCCGTCGTCCCGGTCGCCGTCCCCGCCGTCGCCGTCGTCGTCCCGCCGCCGGCGACCGTCGGGTAGCGCAGGAAGTACCAGGCCGAGTCCAGGAACGTGTCGGACACGTCGGTCTCCCGCTCGGCGGGCCCGCCGCAGCGGGGGCAGGGGACGTGCACCCAGTCGGGGAACGCCGCCAGCGGCGGGCGGCCGTCGGTGGGACGGATCGCCGCGGGGTCGTCGGTGGACGGCAGCTCGACCGGCAGCTCGTCGTCGGGCACGGGCACGACCCCGCAGCGCCCGCAGTGGACCACCGGGATCGGCGGCCCCCAGTAGCGCTGGCGGGAGATCAGCCAGTCGTGCAGGCCGGCGATCCACCGGCGCTGGCGGTTCTTCGCCTTGGCGGGCCAGTCCAGGCCGCCCAGGCCGGCGGCCAGCCGGTCGGCGTACGCGGTGGTGCGCAGGAACCACTGGGTCATCGTGCGCTCCACCACCCGGGCGCCGCAGCGCTCGCAGCGGTCGTGCTCCACCTGCTCGCGGGCCAGCACCGTGCGGCACGACGGGCACCACAGGACCGGCGCCGCCGCCCGGTAGGCGAGGCCCGCCTCCAGCAGGCGCAGGAACACCCACTGGGTGCCGCGGTAGTAGGCGGGGTCGGAGGTGGTCAGCGTGGCGTCCCAGCTCCAGCCGCCGCCCAGCGCCGCCAGCTGCCGGCGGTAGATGGCGGTGGTGCGGGCGACCAGCGTGGCGGGGTGCTCGCCCACCAGCAGGGCGTAGTTCTCGGCGTTGATGCCGAACGCGTCGAACCCGATGGGCTGGAACACGGCGCGGCCGCGGCGGCGCTGGTAGCGGCCCAGGACGTCGGCGCCCGTGTAGGACAGGGCGTGGCCGACGTGGAGGCCGGCGGCGGAGGGGTAAGGGAACTCGACCAGGTTGTAGAAGGCCCGGTCGGGTGGGGTGGTGTCGGGGTCTACCTCGTGGGCCCGGTCGGCCGCCCAGCGCGCCTGCCAGCGGTGCTCGACGGCCGCCACGTCGTAGGGGGCGCCCACCGGAGTGGCCCCTTCCGTGCGGTGCGGTTCGTCATGGGGTCGACCGTACCGGCGGTTCCCGCCGGGGACGACCGGGTTTCCGCCGGCGGGCGTCCGGGGCGGGTGGTCCCGGGCCGACGGCGAGCTCCCCGGTGGCGCCGCTCACGGCGGCGGAGTGGCTCAGCGACGGGTGGACCGGTCGCCGTCGCCGTCGGCGAGGTCGTCGAGGAGGTCGTCGTCGACGACGATGCCCAGCGTGGCGAGGACCGGCCCGGCCAGGGCGAGCAGCTGGTCGCTGCGGATCACCAGGTTGCGCAGCGCCGCCACGCCGCGGAGGTCGTCGAGGGACGAGCCGTGGAGGGCCAGCACACGCCGCCCTGGCACAGGGCCGTCGTCACGGCGTCGGGGCGTGTCGGGATGTGTGGGGGCGTGCCGGGCGCGTCAGCGGTGGAGCTCGGGGTGGAAGCCGAACGGCAGCTCCAGGCGGTGCGCGGCCAGCAGGTCGGCGTCGCTCAGGATGTCGGCGGTCGGGCCGTCGGCCACCACCACCCCGTCGTCGAGCACCACCGTGCGG